>DATHTI010000176.1:0-7200 GCA_035463335.1 Pyrinomonadaceae bacterium
TCAACGCCGACAAATTTCTTCCGGTCCCAACGTCCTGATTTCAGGCTGCTGCTCGCTTGCGGAATGGAGCGCGCGAGTGAAATAAGCATCGCCATCGTGTGCTCGGCCGTCGTGATCGTGTTGCCGTCAGGCGCGTTCATCACGACGATACCGCGGATCGTCGCGGCGGTAACGTCGATGTTGTCGACGCCGACTCCCGCGCGTCCGATCACACGCAGGCTGTTCGCGGCGTCGAGGAGGTCTGCGGTGACTTTCGTCTCGCTGCGGACGATCAGTCCTTCACAATCTTTCAGAGCTGCTTGTAGTTCGGCGGGCGCGAGTCCGGGACGTTTCTCGACGTTGAAACCTGCCGAGCGCAGTGGTCCTAGTCCACTCTCGCTCACATCATCGGCCACGAAAATTTTTGCTGTCATTTGGTTCGGTATATTAGCCACAAAAAGCCGAAAAAGCACAAATGAGAAAAAATACAAAGCCTTCCGCGTTCTGAAGTAAACTTTTGTGCTTTTGTGCCTTTTGCGGCTAAGGAGATGCTGATGGAGATAATCGTTTATCGACCAGGTAATCCAAAGATTATCGAAGGCTTGACGGCGGACGACCTGCCCGGGCTGCTGAAGGAGAAGTCGGCCGTGATCTGGGTTGATATGGAGTCGCCCACCGAAGCCGATGAACGAGTGCTGCTCGACGTCTTCAAATTCCATCCACTAACGGTCGAAGACTGTCGCGAGAATCGCCACTATCCGAAGATCGAAGAGTTTCGCGACTACATCTATTTTATTGTGCATGGCGTGACTGCCGACACCAGTCCCGATCGCTTCAACACGATCGAGCTGGACGGATTTCTCGGGCCCAACTACGTCATTACCTATCACCACGACATGTTTCGCAGCATCAACAACGTGAAGCAACTGCTGCGCACAACACCCATCGCGTGCCAGCGCGGACCGGCATTCCTGCTGCACCAGATCATGGACCAGGTGGTCGATTACTATTCGCCCGTGCTCGACGACTTCGACGATCGCGTGGACAAGCTGGAAGCGGATATCTTCACACTTCGCCGCGCCAACAATCAGATACTTGCGGAGATCATGGCCCTGAAGCGTAGTGTGCTGCGTTTGCGACGCATCTCGGTCAAGCAGATGGACATTCTGCATCGCATGAGCCGCGGTGAGTTTGCGTTGATACCTGACGAGATGCGCCCGTTCTATCGCGACGTCTACGATCATCTCGTGCGCGTCGTGGATCTGGCGGAGAGTTATCGCGATCTGATTAGCGGGTCGCTGGAGGCTTACTTGTCGGTGGTTTCGAATCGTCTCAATGAGATCATGAAAGTGCTCACGATCTTCTCGGCCATCATGCTGCCGTTGACGTTCATCGCGGGAATTTACGGCATGAATTTCGACAACATGCCGGAGCTGCATTCGAGGTATGGCTATTACGCGGTCTGGATAACCATGATCGTCGTGGCAGTCGGCATGTTGCTGTTCTTCAAAAGGCGCGGCTGGATTGGGCGCGGCGCAGATGAAGAAGAAACGCCGGAAGGCTGATCACTCCGGATCCGCTTCTTTCAACGCTTCCGGATCATCAAACGCACCGTCCGGGCTCGGCATCTCCGAGTCGTGAGACGTATCGGTTACCTTCGCTTCGTTCTCTTCCAAATCCTGTAACGTCTCTTTGCTGGTGGCGTCTTCGCCAATCGACTCTTTACGCTCCATAAACTCCCTCCTAAAAGATTCTCAAGAAGATCGAGACAACTACCGCGCCATAAACGCCAGCCAGGAGATCGTCAAACATGATTCCCATCCCGCCGTCTACCTCCTGCAATCTGTTCGCAGGATACGGCTTAACAATGTCGAAAAAGCGAAAAAGTATAAACGAAACGATGACTGCCGCGGTGGACCAGCGCGCGAAGAGAGTTAACGGAAAGAGGGCAATCAACTGGCCTGCGACTTCATCGATGACGACTTTGCCCGGATCTTTTCGACCGGACAACTGCTCGATCCTGGAACCGGCCCATATCCCTGCGAAGGTAACAACAGCAATAGAAACCAGGACTATTAAAACCAGCGCATTCCCTGTCACCGCCCGCGCCAGCAGCAAAAACAGCCCTACACTAACTAAGGATCCAAACGTTCCGGGAGCAAGCGGTAAATACCCGACACCACAAGTCGCAATCGATAACGCCAGATAATCCGTCGGCTTCATCCGTGTTATCAGCGGTTAATAATCCTCCCGACCAAATCGTACTCATGGGCTTCCGTGATCTCGACGTTCACAAAATCTCCGCTCTCCGGTAACACACCATCCGGCACATCATTAATCAACACACAGCCGTCGATGTCCGGCGCTTGCGTCTCCATTCTTGCCTGCCACAATAGCTCGCTCTCTTTCGACTCGCCTTCAAACAAAACTCGCACCACTTCGCCAACCCGCGCGCGATTCTTGCGCCGCGAAATCTTCGCCTGTTCTTTCATCAGACTGTTGCGACGCCGCGACGCCGTGCGTGGCGGAACTTTGTCAGACAACTGGAACGCGGGCGTACCTTCTTCGTCTGAGTAAGTAAAAACGCCGACGCGATCGAATTCGACACTCTTGATGAACGAGAGCAACTCCTCGTGATCGTTTTCAGTCTCACCCGGAAAGCCCGAGATAAACGTGGTCCGCACCCCGATCCCCGGAACTCGCTTTCGCACACGCTCGATCAGCCGTTCCAGACTGCCACGATTGCCGCCGCGTTTCATCAGTTTCAGCACGTTCTGCGAGGCGTGCTGCAAAGGCATGTCCAGATATTTCACCGCTTTGGGTTCTTCGGCGAGCACGTCGAGAAAAGCGTCGCTGATGTGGGTCGGATATGTGTACATAACGCGTACCCATTCGATGCCATCGACGTGCGACAGCTCGCGCAACAGCCGTGCGAGCGCATCCTGCTTGCCGAGATCTTCGCCGTAGCGTGAAGAGTCCTGGGCCACAAGGATGATCTCCTTCACACCCTCTTCAGCTAGCTGGTGTGCCTCGGCGATGATCGATCCGAAGCGACGGCTGCGGAAGTGTCCACGCATCTGCGGGATGAAACAAAAGGCACACGGGCGATCGCAGCCTTCGGCAATCTTTACGAACGCGTAGTGCGACGGCGTGGCGAGTACGCGCGGGGTTGAGTCGTCGTAGAGATAAGTGGCGCTCTGATTTCCGAGCGGCACGACGGGCAGCGAGCGCGTGTTGGTCTTTGGATCGCAAACAGCGAGGATTTCGTTGATCTGGTTCGTCCCGATGAATGCATCGACTTCGGGAATCTCGGCCTTCAACTCGTCGCGGTAACGTTCAACCAGACAACCAGCGACGATCAACCGCTTCGCCTGGCCGTTAGTCTTGAGCTGGGCCGCCTCGAGGATCGTGTCGATCGATTCTTTTTTCGCCGAATCAATGAATCCGCACGTGTTAACTACAACCGTGTCGGCATCTTCCGCATTCGATGTGATCTGATATCCGTGGTGCTGGAGCTGCCCCATCATCACTTCACTATCCACAAGGTTCTTCGGGCAGCCGAGGCTAATAAATCCGACTTTTTTCATCCGCGTTTATCTGTGTTTCCTTCCAAAGCAAACAGCGCGCGCTCGACTTCTTTCCGCTCGATCGTCGAAAGCTTCTGCCCGCCGTACCGCACGCGATTGTAAGCTCGCGTGATCACCATCACGTCATTAGATCTCAACGTGTTTGCAAACTCGAGCGGCGTCAGGTGCTTGTCACGTGAAACGCCACGCTGCTCCATCAAAGAGATGAGACGCTCGTAGAACTGAACATTCGATAACGCTCTTCCATCTGCCGTCGCATGGCCCAGGCCCGAGCGCGTCCAGCGCCAGATCCGTTTGCCGAATAAAACGAGGAAAAGCGTGAGGCCAAACGCTGCTACGAAAGCTACGACTGCGAGCGCGTTGTTATTCAGAAAACGCATGATCGTGCTGAGCATGTTTGACGCCATCCGTCCGTAATCGAACACGCGATTGTTCAGGGACGTGGCAAGCGAGCGCTGCTCCTGCTTGTCGTAACCGACTACGTATTGAAACCACATCAGCTCGAGTGCTTCACCGTACTTCTGCAGTTGCGCGGTGAAACCTGTACGCACTGGCTCGGTGCGTCCGGCTGGCGGCGTCGGATCGAACGTAATCCAGGAGCGTGTTTCGGGAAAGTAAACCTCGACCCACGAGTGAGCATTGAATTGACGGACCGTGTACGCGCCCGCGGTATCGTTGTACTCACCCGCCGTAAAACCATTGACGAGACGCGACGCGATGCCGTGAGTGCGCAACAACAGCACCATCGCGCTCGCAAAATACTCGCAATGTCCGGCCTTCACGTTGAACAGGAAATCAGCAACCGGATCCGGTCCGGAGGCTTTCATGTCCAGTGAATAAGCATATTCGCGCTGGAGATACGATTCGATAGCTTTCGCGGCGTCGTAACGATTACTGGCATTAGCGTGCAGAATGATCGTCGTGGCCAGTGGTTCAATGCGCGAATCCAGCCTCTCGGGCACTTGCAGGTAACGATAGTAAGGCAGAGGCAGAGGACGCAGATCGTTGCGCAGTTGATCCATGCGCGGCTCTGTTGTGTCGGAGAGTGCCTTGTACATGAGCCGCTCGAAATCGTGACGGCGCGACTGGACCGATCCTTCTTCGTCAACACGCACGAACGGCAGGTCTCCCTGAATCGCAACTACGCGAGGCGCCGCGAAGAGTATGGGTGTTTCCAGCGGCTCGAGAAAGAATGTTTGTGCTGTCAAACGATGGAGCGCTTCGGTCGTGTCGACTTTGAAGAACCCGCCGCGTTCCATGATGACGTCCAACTGTCGTGCCTGCGCTGATTTCTTCCAGGCGAGACCGGTGAATTCGTCAAGCGCGACACCGCGCCAGCGCAAGTCGCGTAGCGGTTGCGTCTCGTCTACGCGCACACGCATGACGATGCCATCGGTCTGCTTGAGTTGTCCGATCTGACCGAGCGTGACGCTTTCAGAAAAGCCGGTAAACTTTTGGAGTGGGCCGCCGGCGCGAGTCAGTGCGGCAGCGCCTGAGCGTGGCGCGATTAAAAACAGCGGCAGCGCGAGTACAAAGATTAGAAGCAACAATGCTACCGCGACAAACGGTAGTCGCGCGGCTTCGGTGGTGCGCCACAAGCGCTGTCCAGACTTTTTGAAGACGCGCGAATCGGGCGGCACGAGCAGGCGCGTCTCAGTCGGAGCGAGCGAGCGTCGCGCTTTTTGGATCTCAAATGCAGTGACAGCCGACAAGCCACACAACAAGTAGAGCGTGAGCGTGCCGAGGAACACGGGACTGAAACTCAAGCCCGCGGCGAGCAGAACTTCGAAGAACGAGATCAGGTAGAGAAAGACCCAATCGCGATCTTTCTTAACTTGCAAAAGTTTTACAGCCGAGAGAAAGACGATCAGGTGCGCGAGCGCGGTGACTCCCAGCCGCTCCGTCGGTTCACCCAACGCTTTCTGGTAATGCCAATCGAGATAGAACAGCGGAATCGAGAGGAGCACGATCGCGAGGCCATAACGTTCCGGTAACTGCCACTTCGTGTTCTCGAGCGTCCAGCTTGCGATCATCACCACGACGAAGACAAGTGCGAGCCCGACGCTCAGTCCGCCTGCGAGGACGAGCGCCAGCATCGCCACCGCGATCATGGCGTAAGAAAATGCTCGAAAGTACGTCGCAAAACTCATCCGTGTAATCTGTGGTTACCGCTTAACTTTGATCTCGAACACTCGCGGCCAGAGCTTGCCCGTGACAATCAAGCTGTCCTTTGCCTGGTCGTAGGCGATTCCATTCAATACTGCTTCCGGATCCTGTAGCTCGCCTTCCGGCATCAACCCGGTCAAATCAATCCACGAATTCACGCGCCCGCTGCGCGGATCGATCGCGGCTATCCGGTTGTCGTGCCAGACGTTCGCATAAATCTCGCCGTTAACATACTCCAGCTCGTTCAGTTGTCGAATCGGCCGGCTGCTGTCTGTTACCGTGATACTTCGCACCACTCGAAAATTATTCGGGTCGAGAAACCTGAGGCTACTCGAGCCGTCGCTCAGTATCAGCGATTGGCCGTCCGTTGTCAGGCCCCAACCCTCGCCCGTGTAGTTAAATTCTCCCACACGGTCAAACGTCTGCGCGTCGTAGATAAAGCCCGTTTGGTGCTGCCACGTGAGCTGGTAAACCTTGCCATTCAGCAGCGCGATGCCTTCCGCGAAATAAGGCTCCGGCACGTCGACTTTTTTCAGGACTCTGCCGCTTTCGAGCTCGACGCGTCGCAAACTCGAGAGGCCTTCGGTACCCGTGCTTTCCAGCAGTTTGCCGTCCATTAGGATTAAGCCTTGCGTGAAAGCGTTGCTGTCGTGGGGCCAGATATTGATGATTTGATAGCCGTATTTCGGCGCCGGGCCGCTCGGAGCCGCGGTTGTATTGTTGGTGGAATTACTGTTACTACCCGGTGAGTTGCACTGTAAACAAGACAGCGCGAGGGCAAGCACCAGCAACAGCCGCAATTTGAGCATTGGTGACATGCTGGCATTCTATCGTTTTTGTGCTTTTTGTGCCTTTTGTGGCTAATCTGAAATGACGACCGGCTCGCCCTGGTGGCGTTTCTCGAGGTATGCCGTGAGCTTTTCGCGATCCTCATCAGACATCTGGTGAATATTCACGCCCAGCAGCCACTTCTTCTTTCCTTCCTCGCCGGCACGCTCGGATGTAACTATCTTGACGACAGCTTCAACCGGTCCTTCCGGCAAGTCGACGCGAATAAACAGCAGCCCTCCGATCCGAGACAAAGCGGCTTCGGAAAACCGGGCACCGACGAGGCCCAGCATCATTCCGAACCGGCTGATTGTTTCGCAATGACCGCGAGATGGCTCGGAATACGAGACTTTCCCGGCCCGGGCGTTTGCGTCAATCAGGGATATGGCAGTTGGAAGGTGCGCGTAAAACCTTGCGCCACGACGGCGGTTTCGCACCTGTTTCGGCTTCTCGGATGGTGTTCGTTGATGTGTGCTGAGCGGGTCAAAGCCTTTGAAAACGAGCCCACAGTTGTTGCAAAGCAGTTTGTGCAACCCAAACATGCGCAAAAAGAAGACCGCATCATCATAATCACGCTGAATCCGCTCACTGTGGCACCGGGGACACTGCATACCGGTCCATTCTAGCAGGGTTCGCGATC
>DATHTI010000177.1:0-5764 GCA_035463335.1 Pyrinomonadaceae bacterium
CTTCGATCTGGCACATGGTCCACCTGAGCGCGCCCGGTGTGCGCGTGGCGGGTGTCGTGATGGCTGGATTGCCGGGCGTCATTATCGGTCACAACGATCGCATCGCGTGGGGCTTCACAAACGTTGGTCCGGATGTTCAGGATTTGTATGTTGAGAAATTTAATCCCGACAATCCGAAGCAGTATCAAACGCCCGGTGGTTGGCAGGATGCCGTTATTCGCCAGGAACAGATCAAGGTCAGAAAAGGAATTGCCAGCGCTGAATTCGACACGGTCACGCATAACGTGACTGTCACACGACATGGTCCAATCATTTTCGAGGGCGACGGCAAGCGTTATGCACTGCGCTGGACCGCGCTCGATCCGACAAAGAACAACGCCGAGGTTTCTTTCACACTCAATCGCGCACGTAACTGGAAGGAGTTCAATGCGGCGCTCGAATCGTTTACCGCGCCGACGCAAAACATCGTCTACGCTGATGTCGACGGCCACATTGGTTATCATGCCGGAGGCGTGATACCGATTCGGAAGTCGGGCGACGGCAGCGTTCCGTATGACGGATCGACTGACGCCGGCGAGTGGACCAGTTATATCCCGATCTCAAAGCTACCAACAGTATTTGATCCGCCTTCAGGAATCATCGTTACTGCTAACCAGCGGATTGTCGGCACTGATTATCCGTATTTTCTCACGCGCTCATGGGCGCAGCCGTATCGCGCGCGGCGCATCTTCGATCTGCTTAGTGAAAAACCAAAGCTCTCGAGCGATGATTTCAGGCGCATCCTTGGCGATGTTTATGCGATTGCGGGTGTGACGTTCACACGAGAGGCAGTGAAGATACTGCGACCAAAACTCACACCAGCCGATGAGAAGTTGAAAGCGACGCTTGATGCGTTTGAGCAATGGGACGGCCGGGTTAATGCTGAGTCAACCGTGGCGCCGGTTGCTTCGCAGATGCGAATTGCATTTCGATCGAAGATCCTGACCGCCGCGCTTGGTCCTGAGCTGATCAGGAGCTACCAGTGGAGCAACTTCGACACGACACTCGATCGTATCCTCACGGAGCAACCTGCTTCGTGGTTGCCGAAGGAGTTTTCGAGTTACGCGGATCTGCTGCGCGCCTGTTATGACGACGCGATAAACAATCTCACGAAGAGTCTGGGCGCCGATCAGACAAAGTGGACGTGGGGCGCGTTGGCCCAGGCGCGCTTTCCACACACGCTGGGTTCCGCGCCATTCATAGGAGCACAGTTCGCTGTTCCGGCGGTCCCGCAAAACGGAACGGGTGGGTTGATCGGGGCGACGGTGAATGTCGGGTCGGCTGTGTCGATGCGACTGATTGCGGATCCGAGTGATTGGGACAAGACGCAGCAGGGGATCGCGCTCGGCGAGTCGGGACTGCCGAAGAACCCGCATTGGAGCGATCAGCTTACTGACTGGCGTGCAGTAACGCCACGCGAGTTTCCGTTCACGCAAGCTGCTGTCCTCAAAGCGGCGAAAGAAACTCTTGTACTTCAACCATAACTGTAGGGGTGGCCCTCTGTGGCCGCCCCAGGGTTGTTACATTGTGTTTCCGCACTGGGGCGGCCGGGGCGGGCCGCCCCTACAAACGCCTCTATGACGCTTGAATTATGGAGAGTGTTCTGCGCGGTTGAGTTGACGGACGAGGTGCGCGCGCGGCTCGAGGATCATGTGCGGCGGTTGCGGAACGAGGTTCCCGATGTGGCGGCGAGTTGGAGCCGGGTGGAGAATATTCATCTGACGCTGAAGTTCTTCGGGAATGTTGAGGTGAATCGGATTCAGAAGATCTCGGAGGCGGCGGAGCGGGCTGTGAGAGAGTTTCCGGCGTTTCAGATCGGTGTTGGTGGAACGGGTGTGTTTCCGCGAGCGAGTCGTCCGCAGGTGCTTTGGATTGGTGTTAGTGATCCGTCAGGGCAGTTGAATGCTTTGCAGGAGAAGTTTGAGAACGAGTGCGCGGCGGAAGGTTTTGAGAAAGAGAATCGCGCGTATCGTCCACACTTGACGATCGCGCGGCTGCGCAGGCCGGAAGGCACGCGCGAGCTAGCCGACGCTCACTTGAAGATGCAGTTCGAGCCGATCGATGTCGAAGTGAAAGAGCTCGTAACTTTTCGTAGCGAGCTCAGCCCGAAAGGCTCGAAGTACACCGTCATTTCAAGCGCGGATCTTCGCGGATAAAATACGGATTTATCGCGGGAGTTCCCTCGGGCGAGGCGGAGACGGTGGGGTTTGGTCCTTGTCATCCCGCTCCCCAGTCTGCGACAACACTTCCTTGATCGCGCCCACACTCGAAAGCATCGCCGAAGCTTCGACCGGCATGAAGATCACTTTCGAATTATTGCCGCGCGTCATGTCGCGCAGACTCTCGATATACCGCACTGTAATCAAATACTGCCCCGGATCGCCGCCCGGAATCGACTGCGCAATACGAGTTATCGCCTCCGACTCCGCCTCAGCATTACGCAAACGCGCCTGCGCCGCACCTTCCGCCGCAAGTATCGCTGACTGTTTTTCACCTTCCGCACGTGTAACCGCGGCCTGTTTCTCACCTTCTGCGCGTGTAATCGCCGCTTGTCGATCACCCTCGGCCTGCAAGACGAGCGCGCGCCGGTTGCGCTCTGCAGTCATCTGCTTCTCCATCGTGATACGCACATCTTCCGGCGGATTGATGTTCTTAACATCAACGCGCGTAACTTTCACGCCCCACTTGTCAGTCGCTTCATCGAGAATCAGACGCAGCTTCGAATTGATCTGATCGCGTTGTGAGAGTGTGTGGTCCAGGTCCATCTCGCCCATGACCGCGCGCATACCCGTAATAGTCAACTGCACGATACCGCCCACGAGATCGTTGATCTCGTAGACTGCCTTTGTCGCGTCAGTGATCTGCCAGTAGACCACCGAATCGACGTGAATCGTCACGTTGTCGCGCGTGATGACGGGCTGCGGCGGCAAGTCGATGTACTGCTCGCGCAGATCGATCGACGTAAGGCCGGGTCGTGTGTTGGTCCAGTAAACAGCGCGCGGTTTGTCGATAAAGGGCCAGAGGATGTTCAGGCCATTTTGTGCGAGATGATGGAAACTGCCGAGGCGCTCAATCAACATGACCGTCGCCTGCGGCACGATTCGAATCGTTTTAACTGCAATTACCAGTAAAACGATGGCGATGAAGCCCAAAAACAAGAAGCTTAGAAGGCCGGCTACCGGATCCATAGTCTCTGACTCCTGGTCGACAGATTACACAGATGGTCGGATTATATCTTGAAACCTCTCTAATCTGCGGATAAAGCTGCCTGAACGATCTCGGCCGCGGCCAAAATCATCTCCTCAGCGAACGGCGGACCGGCAATCTGAACACCGATCGGCAACCCGTTATTTGATTTCCCCGCCGGAACAGTCACCACGGGCAAGTTGAAGACACTGAACGTTTGCGCATAGCTGAACGCCTTGAATGTGCCCATCTTTGTTTCGCGAACGGCGACTTTGAGCGTGTCGTGCGGATAAGCCGGCGTGGCGCCGACTGGCGCGATAACGATCGGTGTCGTTTGCATCCATTGCACTAACTCTTCACGCAAACGATCGCGTTCCATCCAGCCCGCGATGTATTCATCCAACGAAGGTACGGGCGCATCATCGGCCGTGCCGAGTCGCCAACTCACAAAAGAACCGCCCTCCTTCTCACGACCTTTATACAGTCCGCGTAGCTGTACGACAGATGCCCGCGAAAACACTTTCAACCACAGCTCGTTCCCGCGCTCGACGTGCGGCGGTCGCTGCTCCTGAACTACTAATCCCGCCTCGCTCAACACGCGCGCGACTGCCGCAACTGCACTAACAGTCTCATCAGTGACCGGCGCAACTCCATCATCCGTGTACCACGCGACGCGGACGCCGCGCAGGTCATGTGATTTTCTTTCAAATGGATCTTTACTGAGCGCGGCAAACAGCAGGCGTAAGTCGGCCGCGGTGCGCGCGAGTGGTCCAATCACGGCGCCGAGCGAGTATGGACCAATACTCGGTGGAAACTGCATCTCACCAGGCACACGTCCGGTTGTAGGCTTCAAACCACAGATGCCACAGAAGTGAGCCGGGATTCGCACCGATCCCGCAAGATCGCTTCCCAATCCGCCGGGCGACATGCACGTCGCGATTGCCACAGCTTCGCCACCACTCGATCCGCCCGGCGTCAGATCGTGATTCAACGGATGGTTCGTGCGGCCAAACACGGGATTGTCGGCGGTGTAATCCATCGCCATCTCGGCGGCGTTAGTTTTGCCGAGAATGATCGCACCGGCTGCTTTCAGTCTCGCAACAGCAGGAGCGTCGGTCCGGGGAACGTAGTCGACACGCATCTTCGATCCGCTCGTCGTGCGCAAACCCGCTGTCTCGATCGTGTCTTTGATCGTCACCGGCACGCCGTGCAACGCCCCAACACTTTCACCTCGCATCACCAGTGCTTCGGCTTCGCGGGCACGTTCGATCACGTCAGGCGCAAGCGTGACGATCGCATTCAGCTCCGGATTCAGACGCTCGATCCGCTCCAGATGCGCCTCAACCACCTCCACCGGCGACACCTCCCTGTTACGAATCAGCGCCGCAATGGTCCCGAGCGTCTCTTTGATCAAATCCGCATTCTTCATCCGTACGATCCGTGGTTTTGAATTTCCATCGCTAAACAATATAATTCAAATGCTCTTGTACACACTCGTTAACAACCTGCCTAATTTAGATCGCGGCAAAGGAGTGAATTCTTGGCTATTCGTTTGAGCAGGACGTTTGTCTTGCGCAAGCTGCACCAGCTTTCCGGTATCTTTCCTCTCGGAATTTTCCTTTTAGAACACTTTTACACCAACTCAAAGGCGCTAACGGGCGCGGCCGATTTCAACGCCGCTGTCGACGATCTCCAGTCGATTCCGTACATACTTTTCGTTGAGATCGGCGGCATTTTCATCCCGCTGACCTACCACGCCGTATACGGGCTGGTGATCACGATGGAAGCGCGGCCAAACAACCTCGCCTACCCGTACTCGCGCAACTGGTTCTATTTAGTCCAGCGAATTACCGGGGTCATCCTCTTCTTTTTTATCACGTTCCACCTGCTCAACTTCCGCTTCGGACTGGTTCCGGGACTAAATAGTGTCTCCGTGGCGCATCATCCGGACCAGGCGTTCGACATCGTGTCGCGCGAGTTTCGTATGGTTCCGATCTTTATCATTTACATGATCGGCATCACCGCGACTGTCTGGCATTTTGCCAACGGGATCTGGTTATTTCTCGTCGATTGGGGCATCACCATCGGCGAGCGCGCGCAGCGTTTGACAGGTTACGCGTGCATCGCGTTTGGAGTGCTGCTGCTGCTGGTCGGCATTAACGCCGCCGTCGCATTCATACGTCCGGGCGGACTGTTAGGAGGAATTATTTATTAATGGCCAGTAACGGATTGAAAATCGCGATTGTCGGAGGCGGGCTGGCGGGCCTCGCGGCCGCCATGAAAATCGCGGAGGCCGGCCATGCTGTCGATCTGTTTTCCGTCGTGCCGGTGAAGCGGTCGCATTCGGTGTGCGCGCAGGGCGGTATCAACGGCGCCGTCAACACCAAAGGTGAAGGTGATTCAACCTGGGAACATTTCGACGACACTGTTTACGGGGGCGACTTTCTCGCAAACCAGCCACCTGCGAAAGCGATGTGCGAGATGGCGCCCGCGATCATCTATCTTTTCGATCGCATGGGTGTTCCGTTCTCTCGCACGA
>DATHTI010000178.1:0-2740 GCA_035463335.1 Pyrinomonadaceae bacterium
CGGAGCTCGTCGTTGATCTCAACTGTCTCTTTCGAGCGGCGATGGAAATCGACCGCGCGGTTTCGAGCGATCATCGCGATCCACGGTCCGAATGCTGCTTCGTCACGCAAGGTGTGCAGCTTCTTAAAAGCGTGCAGGAAAATGTCCTGGACGAGATCGTCTACTTCGGCGCGTGGGACGCGAGCGAGAAGAATGCCGTGCACGAGTGGTGCGTAAAGAGCGTAGAGCCGGGCGAATCCCTCGCGGTCACCTGCCAAAACCGCTCTGACCAGCACCACTTCGATCGCCAGCTCTTGCGATTGCTCGGCGGCGTGTGCTGGCGGGCTTGTCAGAAGCATGTCGGCGGTTGCGTACATCGGCGTCTCGATCGGGTAAACCGGAGTTCAAGGACACGATTAAGACGGGAGAGGGTTGAAGACTGTTAACAGAACTTAGGCTACGTGAAAACAATTGTAGGGGTGGCCCTCCGTGGCCACCCCCATGTTGCCTCCACACTGGGGTGGCCACGGAGGGTCACCCCTACAGTTGCGCCGGGTGATCGCGGATGCTTAGTACGGGCTCTGACGTCGCCGGGTTTTCTTCGGACGTCATCTGTTTCAGCTCAGGTGTTGCCGTGAGCCATCGAGTTTTCCACAGGAAGGCTGTGAATAAAATCAGCGCCAGCGTGCAGGCGACACCGCCTTCAATGCCATAACTGCCGCCCGTTAACCAATTAGGGCCGTAGTCCTGAGACTGGAGGAGAGGATTGGAGACGAGATTGATGCCGCTGATCGGCAGTCCAAAGAACCAGCCGAGCGCCCAGTTCCATGCCCAGTGCACACCTAACGGCAGCCAGAGACTCCGCGTCCGCAGGTATGCGGCCGCCAGCCAGATGCCGGCGAGCGCGGTGTTGGCGAATGTCACTCCCGGAACGACGTTCGGATTCGAGAGATGGACGAGTGCAAACGGTACCGACGTCAGCAGCACGCCCAGCCACGCGAGTTTTGCGCGCGTCAGCGTTTGCAATCCGTAACCTCTAAACATGGCTTCTTCCGCGAGAGCGGCGACGAATAGCAACACTCCCGATCCGATCCCGGATCTTATGATCAACGACCAATCCGTTTCGGGAAGTGAAAAGCCGAGTCCTCTGCTCGCGATTCCGACTGCGAGGACAAGGGAGGCGAACCCGATTGCAAACCCGAGCCCCAGATCGCGTAGCCAGCCTGGATGAAGTGTCATACCGAGCGAGCGCCACGGGAGTCCTTCGAGGAAGCGCGCGCAGATGTATCCAGCACCGAGCGCAGCAGCTAAAAGACCTGTTCGGAAAACCAGCTCTGCAATGGCTTGTCTTAAGCCTGACGGTGCGCCTGGCCCGACAAAGAGAAAGACCACGCGCAGCACGGTGACGATGAGAAATGTGAGCGCGATAAACGCTCCGGCGAAAATCAGTAATCGCCACCCACTCCTGAGCCGTCCAAACTCGTTGATGAAGATCTCGCGCATTGGGCGCTGCATTCTAACAGGATTCGTCCAATCAGTCTTAATCCGGGGCCTATGTTAAACTCCGAACAAAATGACCGACAATCGAGAAAACCGCATTCGCCGCCGCCGCCGCATGTTGCTGTGGGTCCTCGGCGCGACGGTGCTGCTGTTGCTCGCGATTATCGTGTCGCAGCAGCTCTGGCTGTGGACGGTCGTCCGCCCTGACACGCCCGCGGACGCGCTCGTCCTCTACGCCTTATCGACACTTAACTTCGTCGCGTTTGTCGTCTTCCTCTTTATCTTCGTCCGCAATCTGTTGAAACTGCGTCGCGAACGCAGGGAACGGCAGCTCGGATCGAAAGTAAAGACGCGCCTGCTGGTCTACTTCATCTCGATCAGCTTCCTGCCGATCACGGCGATGGCGTTCTTTTCTTACCTGTTTCTCAACCGCTCGCTCGAGAAGTGGTTCAATCCGTTTCCTGATGAGATCGTTCAGCAGGCGACTGAAGTCAAACGCCTGACTCTGTCGAGCCAGGATCAAACACTGCGCGACACCGCCTCGCTGCTCGTCATGCTGTTGAACCGGCAAACGCCCGAAGAACGCCTCGCGACGATGGACCAGGTCGTTTCTTCCGGACAGTTAGTTGGAGTTGAAATCGTCAGGACGGATGGTTCGGTGATGACCAAAAGTCGTGCGCCCCTATCTGCAACGGACGCTGAAGAGCTCGAGAAACTATTCGGTGAAGCGCGGAAGTTTCGTGGTCCAAGTGGCAGCAACCTTGTCGACGGCAAAGAGTTTGACGCGCTCGCGGTGCCGTTAAATGAGTCGGAGATGTTGATCATCGCACCGCAAAAACGCGCCGCGAATGACCTGACAGACCTCGTCACCGATTCAGAGCGCGGTTACCAGAACCTCGTTGCCCAACAGCGGCGCGTACGCCTGCTTGCGCTTTCGACGCTCGGATTGATGACGTTGATCCTGCTGTTCGTGTCGAGCTGGGTGGCGATCTATCTCGCGCGTGGTATCGCGACGCCGATCCAGGCGCTCGCCGAAGCTTCAAAAGAAGTCGCCCGCGGCAATCTTGCACATCGCGTCACGACGACGATTGCCGAAGACGAACTGGCGCTCCTCGCTGAGTCGTTCAATCAGATGACGGCGCAGCTCCAGGAAAATCGCAGCCGTATCGAGGCAGGCGCGGCCGAGTTGCAGGACAGGAACATGGCTTTGCGTGAGCGGCGCAATTACATCGCAACGGTGCTTCAGTCGTTATCGACCGGC
>DATHTI010000179.1:0-11958 GCA_035463335.1 Pyrinomonadaceae bacterium
CAGCACGAGGCCATCAATGATCGTTACCGTCACACACACATCAAGTCCGGTCGACAACGTTCGCAACATCCGGCTCGCCGCCGAGCCATGAATGTAAAGCGTGTCACCATCGCGCGCATAACCAGTCGGAATAACAAACGGCTGCCCTTCCGGCGCAAAACCGACGTGACAAATAAATCCCTCATCGAGAATTCCGTAAACAGTTTCGCGATCGAAATGGCCGCGTTTCGGTAGTCGCTTCAGCTTCGTGCGCTCGGTTTGAGTGAATGTCATAGTTGTAAATATGCCACAGATCAGTATCATCCGCGTTAGTCTTTGCCTAAGGAGAATAATATGCGCTTTCCCTTCCCTCTGCTGGTTATTTGTCTGCTCGTCTCTTCCGTTTTTGCACAAAATGGCGGTGTCGCGAAGTCGCCATACGAAGAAGCGTTTTCTCGTCTCGAATATCGGAGCATCGGACCCGCGATCATGGGCGGGCGCATCGCCGATGTTGAAGGCGTGCCGGGTGATGCGAACGTGGTCTACGTCGCAAGCGCATCCGGCGGTTTATGGAAAACGACGAACGGCGGTGTCACCTGGAAGCCGATCTTCGAGCGCCAGGGCACACTCTCGCTCGGCGACATCGCACTCGCGCCCAGTAATCCGGAAGTGGTTTGGGTGGGCACCGGCGAGTCAAACGTGCGCAATAGCGTTTCGTTTGGTGATGGTGTTTACAAATCGACTGACGGCGGCAAGACGTGGCAACACATGGGCCTCAAAGACACCGAACGCATTTCTGCCATCGCCATCCACCCGCAGAATTCCGACATCGTTTACATCGGTGCACTCGGGCACGCTTTTGGTCCAAACGATGAACGCGGCGTGTTTATGACTACGGATGGCGGTAAGACCTGGACCAAGACTCTCTACATCGACAATCAGCACGGCGTCGCTGATCTCGAGATCGATCCGACAAACCCAAACATTCTTTACGCGGGCATGTGGAGTTTCGAGCGCAAGCCGTGGACGCATCGCAGTGGCAGTGAGAAAGGCGGTGTTTACAAGTCGATCGACGGCGGCCGCACGTGGAACAAGCTGACAAACGGCTTGCCGAAACTGATGGGCCGCATCGGCGTTCGCGTCGCACCCAGCAATCCAAACGTCGTTTACGTGATCGTCGAGGCAAAGGACGGCACGCTCTATCGCTCAGACGATCGCGGCGAGACGTTCAGGAACGTCTCAAAGAATACCGCCATCGTCTCACGCGGTTTTTACTACACGACGGTGCGCGTCAATCCGACAAATGAAAACCACATCTTTGCTGTCGCTTCGACGTTGTTCACTTCAGTCGATGGTGGCAGGACGTTTCGCTCGATCACCGGGCGCACACACATCGACTTCCACGCCCTCTGGATCGATCCAAAGAACCCGAAACGGATGTGGCATGGTCAGGACGGCGGCATCGGTGTCAGTTACGACGGTGGTGAATCGTGGGAAGCGGTTTACAACATTCCGCTCGGCCAGTTCTACCAGATTCACGCTGACAATCGGATGCCTTTTTACAATGTGATGGGCGGGCTACAGGACAACGGCTCGTGGACCGGACCGAGTCGCACGCGCGAGCCGGCGGGCATCTTGAACGACGACTGGCGCATGGTCAGTTTCGGCGACGGCTTCTACGTCATCAATAATCCGGACAATCCGGATCAGTATCTGTCGGAATCGCAGGGCGGAAACATTGTCTGGACCGATTTCAATACGCGCGAGCAACAGCTGGTCAACCCGTGGGGGCGCGGCAGTGGCGGTGGTCCAGCCGCGGGACAGAAGTATCGCTTCAACTGGAACTCGCCGATCGTTTTCTCACCGCACGAGAAGACGACTGTCTATCTCGCCGGCAACGTCGTTTTCAAGACGCCTGACTTCGGCAAGACATGGCAGCAGATCAGTCCTGATCTGACTACGAACGATCCCGAGAAACTGAAAGACGCCGGCGGTCCAATTGCGATTGAGAATTCGACGGCCGAGTATCACTCAACAATCATCAGCCTCGCCGAATCGCCGGTGCAAAAAGGACTGATCTGGGTGGGTACTGACGATGGCAACCTGCAACTCACGACTGACAACGGAAAGAACTGGGCAAATTTGATTAAGAACCTAACAGGTGTCGCCGCAAACTCGCCGGTTTCGCACGTCGAGCCGTCGCGGACGAGTGCGAGCACGGCTTACGTATCGTTCGACCGTCACATGTTCGACGATTTCCGGCCGTACATCTTCAAAACTACTGACACTGGAAAATCCTGGACCAACGTCTCCGGAAACCTGCCGGCGAAAGCGTACGTGCAAGTCGTACGCGAGGATCCAAAGAACACGAACCTGCTCTATGCGGGCACTGAGCTCGGCCTGTTTGCGTCTTACAACGGCGGCAAGGAGTGGTTTCCGTTGAACCTCAAGAACCTGCCGAACGTCGCTATTCACGATATCGTCGTGCACCCGCGTGAGAACGATCTGATCCTTGCAACACATGGTCGCAGCATCTGGATCTTCGACGACGCGAGCGTGATTCAACAGATGACGCCGCAGATCATGAGCAGCAATGCACACCTGTTTCCGTTGCGGCCCGCGCTGCGATACACGAGCCGGTTCACGCGTTATGGTATCGGCGATAAGCAATTTGCCGGACCAAATCCGCCCGCTGGAGCGCTCATCAGTTACTACCTGAAAGACAAGCTCGACGAGAAAGCAACGATCAAGCTTCAGGTCTTCGATAGCGCCGGCAAGCTCGTGCAGGACATCGAGCGGCCGTCGCGTGAAAAGGGTTTGAATCGAGTGGCGTGGAATTTGCGGCTTGGTGGTCCGGAAGTGCGGCGTCCGCCGACTGAGGACCAGCTTGCGTTTGGTTTCGCGTCGCGTGGTCCACAGGTGTTGCCGGGAACTTACACCGTGAAGCTCACGGTCAATGACAAGACTTTCGAAGAGCGTGTGGAAGTGAAGCTCGATCCGTCGGTGAATGTGCCGGTCGCCGATTTGAAGGAAGCACTCGACATGCAGGTGAAATTGCGCGACATGCAGTCGAACATCAATGTGTCGCTGCGATTTCTGGACAGTGTGAAAGAGCAGCTCAAGCAGGCGCAGACGACGATGAAAGGCTTGTCGAAAGACCCTGACAAGGATTTGATGAAAGCGCTCGAGGATTACATCAAACAGATCGATACGCTCGTTGATCGATTGTCGGCGCGCAATGAGGGGCTCGGCTTTGCGGGACGAGATCAGGTGATCGATGACATCGGGAGCCTGTTCTTTTCACTCGATACGAACTTTGGACCAACACTCGGGCAGAAGCAGTACTTCGAAGAGATTCAACCGGTGTATCGCGCGAGGGTTGACGAAGTGAATAAGTTCTTGCGGGATACGTTGCCAGGATGGAATGACAAATTGAGGGCGTGGAATGCTCCGACCTTAACTACCCGGAAGCCAATCGACTATTAGGCAAAAGAGTAGCCACAAAAAGGCACAAAAAGCACAAAAGTCATTTCAGAAACTTTTGTGCCTTTTGTGCTTTTTGTGCCTTTTTGTGGCTGAGAAAATAATCTACAGCTGCTGGGTGAACCGGATATTGCCGTTGATCCCCTTCGCGGTGATCCCGGCGCCGCCGGTGCCGATGCGGGCCGAGTAACTTCTGCGCTTATTCTTCTCGATTTCAACGTTCGGCAGCTCCGAAATCACACGTCCATTCAAACCACGCGCGTCAAAATCAGCGTTCACATCAGCACCAAGCTGCAACTCAATGTTTCCATTGATGCCGCTAAGCGTCACGCCTTCGCCATCAATTCGCTTCAGTCCCACCACCATGCTGCCATTGATCCCGCTGAACGTCGCTTTTCCGACCGCGCTCCGAACCTGCACGCGGCCGTTGATACCTGACATCTCAACTCCGCCATCAATGTCGCTCATGATAAACGATCCGTTCACACCCTTCGCTGATAGCGCGATCTGCCGCGGCAGCTTCAGCGTGGTGCGCTCGTTTGCGGGCGAACCAAAGAATTTCGATAAAAAGCCCGAATCGTCCGACTTGTCACCACGAATACGCAAACTGTTCGCGTCAGCTTCGATCGTGATCTTGCGGCGGTCCATTGCTTCCTGCGTCGACGCAGTGCGCTCGATGTAAATCTCGGCAGTCTTGCTGTCAGAGGTCTCAATCTTGACCGCGCCGTTCAGACCGCTGAGCTCGACGCGCGCACCCGGCGCCAACTCGTAGCTCTGCCGGATCTCCTGCCGCACATCAGCCGTATTCTTGTGCGAAACGATCTGGCGCAGCTCTGCGACGGAACCAACCGAAGATCGCACCACGCCGGCAATACCCGCGATAGCCACCAGAAGGATCAGAATCACTATACGTTTCATGTTTTCGGCCTCAAAAAGGGAGTAAAAATGACACTCGGAGGCTTTAACGATACTCGAGGGAAATTTGTTTCGAAGGAATGGCCATCTTGACAGCACGTCTAGCGGGACATAGAGTCGGCAAACTATGCCTGAACGGGATTCAAGGGATCTTAAAGTTCTCCTGGTCGAGGACTTCGACGACACGCGTCTTTTTATGCGTCTCGAGCTGGAAGAACAGGGCTTTATCGTGTTTGAAGCTGAGAACGGCCAGGTCGCAGTCGAAACAGCGGCCCGCGAAAAGCCCGACGTGATTCTGATGGATCTGACGCTACCACTGATGGATGGTTTTACGGCGACGAAGCTCATCCGTCAGAACGACGAGCTCAAAAACGTTCCCATCATCGCCATTACAGCACACAAAGAAAACGACTTCCGCTCAGACGCTAAAGCCTCCGGCTTCGACGCATACGTCACCAAACCAATCGACGTGAACTGGCTTACAGAGTTGATTGCGGGCCTGATGATCTAAAACCTGGCTTCAATCAGACCGTCGTAAACTTTCCCGTGTTTCTGTGTGAGTTGTGGGTAGGTGGCGTTCTCAGCGCGCAATCCCTTCAGCCCGAGCTTGCGTTCCACGGCTTTGATATCACTAATTCTTCCCTCGATCTCCATAAACAGTCCAAACGGCAACACATCGATCACGATCTCTGTGTTTCCTAACCGCCACGTCTGTCGCCGTTTCTCGTAAATCAACGCCGGTGTGAAGCCGAGCGCTACGAGTATCGCCTCCATCGCTTCGGGATCCGCGACTACAGTCTCTTCCTCGCGTTGTTGTTTGATCGAAGACGAGCCCGGCAGGCGCTTCTTGTACGTCAGCGTCGCTCTGCCGTTAACACGGCGTAGCCGCAGCACAGAAGATCCCATCTCCAGCATGTCGCCACTGAAAAGCGTGTTCTCTTCGAAGTCTTCCCGCTCCAGCGCCGCGCCAACCGCAGGCAGACGCTTCAACACCGCATCTCGCTGGCGTTTCGTGAGTCGAAATTTTTTCTCGACTTCGATCATGCTTGTCTGGCCCAGCGTATTGCTTCCGGAATCGAGGCGCGCTTGCCGTACATCAACATGCCGACACGATAAATGCGCGCTGCTAACCACATGATCACAAACACTGTGCTGAATCCAATCAACAGCGAAAGCGCGATCTGCCAGAATGGCGGCGTTTGGGTAACGATGCGCACGAGCATCGCCACCGGCGCTGAAAACGGAATCATCGACACCCAGAACGAGAACGGCGAATCAGGACTGCGGCTCACGGGCCAGAACAAGTAAAAACTAACGACGAGGATGTGAATGATCGGCATCGCCAGTTGCCCGCCCTCTTGCGCCGTCGTCACCATCGATCCAACCAGTGCATAAATCGTCGCGTAGATGAAATAGCCAAGCAGGAAAAACAGACCGAAGTAAATATAGTGCGAAAACGGAATGCTGGGAATACTCGCCGGCATGCCCTGCATCGCGAGCAACCCGACTCCGTACAAAGCAAACACACTGAACGCTGCTCCCCAGATCGCAAGCTGCGTCAACGCCACGAGCGACACGCCAACCAGCTTGCCCATCATCAACGTAAACGGCTTAACTGAAGAGAACAGGATCTCAGCGATGCGCGTCTCTTTCTCTTCGATAACAGCGCCCAGGATGATCTGCCCGTACATCAGGATCGCGAGGTACATCACGAAGCCGACACCAAACACGATTGCGAAACTGCCGCCGGAATCACGCTGCTGCTGACCACTCACAGCGCCCACCTTCACCGATTGCAACTCAACGGGTTTGAAAAGCTCCTGCCTCGTCTTCGTGTCAACGTTCGCATCGATCAGTCGCTGTTCGCGCGCCGCACGGTTGATGGCGGATTGCAGTACTCGAGGTGAAAAGAGATCGCCGGGGTTGCGGTTGAAGAAATCGGCCTGGCCGCGACTGAGAAAATCCGGCGGCAGGATCACGTAGCCGTCGAGCTCGCGTGCGCGCAGGCGCTGGTCCAGGCTTGCGCGGATTTGATCGAGCGGTTGGCTGGTCGCATTTACTTCTTCCAACACAAACCGGCTGAAGTTTCGGCGCGGCGTCGTCGTGCGTTGTGTATTCGCATTCGCATTCGCGTTCGTGTCCGCATCCTGCTGGTCGCTGAAGAGAGCCTGGCGTACCTGCGAATACATCCTGCCGGTCTGGTCCACAATCGCAACGCGCATCGGCGGCGTCTCGATGCTGAGAATGATTGCCGGCACAAGCCCGAAGAGCGACATCACGATCGGCAACACGATCGTTGAGACGATAAACATCTTCGAGCGTACACGCTGGAGATACTCGCGCTTCAGGACCGTCCAGAACTTTTTCATGCAGGTTCAGTCACTTTCGTGATGAAGATGTCGTTCAGGCTCGGCTCCATCATCTCAAACTTGCCGATCACCGCACCCGAGTCGATCAAACGTTTCAGCAGTGTTTGTGCATCCGCGCCGGAAGCAAGCAGCGCCTGCGCCTCGTCCGCATGACGCACGACCTTGCTGACGAGCGCCGGATCGTCCAGCACGCCGTCGCCACCTTCGCAGCGCACCGCTATCGAATTCCGTCCAAAGCTGCTCTTGATCTCACGCAAACTTCCTTCAAAAACCTTTTGCGATCGGTTGAGCAAACAGATGTCGTCGCAGATCCTTTCTGCCACTTCCATCTGGTGAGTGGAGAAGATGATCGTCTTGCCGCGGCGTTTGAGGTCAAGCACGATCTCCTTCATCAATTCGACGTTGACCGGATCGAGACCGGAGAAAGGCTCGTCGAGGATCAGCAGATCCGGATCGTGAATCACAGAAGTGATGAACTGGATCTTCTGCTGCATTCCTTTCGACAGCTCCATCGAGCGCTTGTGTTTCCACTCGGAGAGTTTTACGCGTGCGAGCCACTCGTCGATCTTCAAGTCGACTTCCCTGCCGCGCATGTTTTTTATCTCGGCAAAGAACCGGAGCTGATCGGCGATGCGCATTTTCTTGTACAAGCCGCGCTCTTCCGGCAGGTAGCCGATGCGGTCCTGCAGGTTTGAGTCGATGTGGCGGCCGAACAACTGGATGGTGCCGGAATCGGGCGCGGTGATATTGACGATCATCCGGATCGTGGTCGTCTTACCGGCGCCGTTCGGTCCGAGCAGCCCGAACACGCGTCCCGCACGCACGGTAAGGCTGAGCTCCCGGACCGCCGTGAACTCCCCAAAACTCTTGCTCACCCTATCCAGTTTTACAGTTATCTCGTTCGCGGCCATCAGATCCTCAAACCATCAACAGATTACGCTGATCTGTGTAATCTGTGGATCTCTTTTTTCTTCTGTGCGTTTTGTGCCTTTTTGCGGCAAAATGTCGGTTTTTCATTGCCACAAGAACCTTACCTGATACATATTTACACCACGTCACCCCCTGCAATTTCGGTAAACTCGAACCTTTTATGTTGATGCGCCTCAATTATTCGCTGCTCTTGCTGTTTGTTCTGACCGCATGGTCGGCGACACTGGCACAAACCACACCAGCGCCAACACCTACGCCAAAGGACGACGTTGTTCGTGTCTACACCGAGCTGGTCCAGACTGACGTGATGGTGTTCGACAAGCAGGGGAAGTTTGTGAACGGCCTGACTGCGAAGGATTTCGAGTTGCGCATTGACGGCAAGCCGCGACCGATCCAGTCGTTCGAACAAATCGTCGCCGGC
This sequence comes from Pyrinomonadaceae bacterium, assembly GCA_035463335.1. Classification (GTDB taxonomy): domain Bacteria; phylum Acidobacteriota; class Blastocatellia; order Pyrinomonadales; family Pyrinomonadaceae; genus PSRF01. Next base: position 8,098 of record DATHTI010000179.1, read on the forward strand.
AGTGACGAAGAGAGCCAGCTAGCCGCCGCTCGTGGCGCCACTACAATCAATCTCAAACGCCCGGTGCCGCTCGATCGTGGTCGCATCGTCTTCTTCTACATCGACGACTTTCACATGGACCTCGCCGGTCTCGTCGCCGCCAAGAAAGTCATCAATCATTTCCTCGATAAAGAGATGGGCCAAAACGATCAGGCCGCAGTCACTTCAGCGACCGGACAGATCGGCTTTCTGCAACAACTCACTCACGATCGCATGATACTGCGCAAGGCGCTGGACCGGCTCAGCCCGCGAAGCTATGGAGTCCGCGATGGCGATAGTCCGCCGATGAGCGACTACCATGCCTTCCTTATCGAACGGAATGATCGTGACGTCTTCGAGTTTTTCGTTACAGAAACCCTCAAGCTCAATCCGGGCATCAATCGCGCTCAGGCAGCGGGCATCGTGCTTGGCCGCGCATCGGCGTCGCAGGCGCAAGCGGCTCGCTTCAACCAAAACACGTTGAGTGGTCTCGAGAGCCTCATCAGGTCCGCAAAAAACCTTCCCGGCCGAAAGGTCGTTTTCTTTCTTTCGGGCGGGTTCCTGATCGAGAACCGGCGCGGCGCTGATTCGCTTTCCAAACTGCGCGACATCACGAATGCCGCGGCGAAGAGCGGTGTTGTGATCTATTCCATGGATACACGTGGTCTGGTGGCGACGCTCAACGATATCTCCGTTGACAAACCCTTCGATCCGACGGGCCGGTTAAGCCTGGCGGATCACCAGGAGCTCACTGCCACTCAGGATGGCATGCATGCTCTCGCTGTCGATACCGGCGGCAAGGCGGTCTTCAACACGAACGATCTAAAACAAGGACTCGCTCCTGCGATCCAGGAAACGTCAACTTATTACCTGCTGGCGTGGAAGCCTGATGCAGACTCGGATAAGCGCAGCCGGTTTAGAAATCTCGAGGTGAAGTTGATCAGCCGTCCTGATCTTACCGTGCGAGTGCGGAAAGGTTATTTCGACCTGGACCCAACTCCACCACCGGTGGTCGCGAAAGAAAAGCCAACGCCAACCAAGACCGCTCCTGCAAAGCTGCGCGAAGCTATCGCGACGCCCTATCCAGAGCGTGGACTGCCGATACTGCTGAGTGCCGACTATTACGATATGCCGAACAAAGGCCCGGCGCTTTCGACCGCGATTCACATTCCCGGTGAGTTTTTGGTCTTCGGTGAACAGCCTGACGGTAAGATCCAGGCTGTTATCGATCTGAGTGCCGTCTATTTTGATGAGAAGGGCGTGATTAAAGATAGTTTTATGGAACGGATTGTTACCACTGCTCCGACTCTCGAAAAGGCGAAGACCTATGGCAACGATCTCATGTTTACTTATCCCGCGAAGTTGCCGCCGGGCCTTTATCAGGTTCGAGTCGCAGCGCGGGATGACAAGAGCGGTAAAGTGGGCAGCGCTCACGCGTGGATCGAGTTACCGGACCTCGCCAATAAAAAGCTTGCGATGAGCAGTCTGCTATTGGGTGAGCGCACGCAGGCGATGATGACCAACGTTTCGAGTAGCAATACTGATCCAATCGCACTCAGCGCGAGTCATCGCTTCCAGCGTGAGTCGATGCTGCGTTTTTTGATCTTCGCTTACAACAGCGCCTTTTCACCCACGGACCAGAAGCCCGACGTCGCCGTGCAGGTGCAGGTGGTTCGCGACAATCAGCCGGTGCTCACGACCGCATTGCGAAAAATAAATACTGAGGGCATAACCGATCTGGCGCGACTGCCCTACGCGGCTGAGATTCCTTTGAACGAGTTGTTACCGGGTCGTTATATGCTGCATGTTACGCTAATCGATCGCGTGTCAAAACAGAGTACCTCACGACAAACTCATTTCGACGTCTACTGACCTCGCGTGACCAGGCCCTGGAAACCGACAAAGGAGCAACTCCTCGCTGCAACCGGGAAGACGGTTCGCGACGTGATCGCGCCCGACTTGCGCGTGCTCTTTTGCGGCATCAATCCGGGTCTCTACACTGCCGCCGTGGGCCATCATTTCGCGCGTCCGGGCAATCGCTTCTGGCCCGCGCTTTATGCGGGTGGGTTTACATCACGTATTTTGTCGCCGTTTCAAGAGCGTGAGCTGTTGAAGAGTGGTTATGGCATTACGAACGTCGTTCCGCGTACAACCGCATCAGCAGACATGTTGACGAAAGAGGAGATCGTCGCTGGCGGAAAACGATTGCGGGCGAAGGTGCTTCGTTACCGCCCACGTATCCTCGCCATCTTAGGAGTTGGCGCCTATCGCACCGCATTCAATCAACCAAAAGCATCCGTCGGCCGCCAGCAGGATCGCATCGGCGAAACAGTGCTCTGGGTCCTCCCCAACCCCAGCGGCCTAAACGCAAACTACCAGGCCGCGGATCTCGCGCGCCTGTTTCGAGAGTTAAAGCAAACCGCGGATAACGCGGATGAGATCAGGATCCAATCCGTGTAATCTGTGGTTACAACACCTAAGGTCTACCGCCTGTTCTTCCAGACTTTTTGGTCTGCGGGAGGGTCGAGAAGTGGGACATTGTGCAAATTTTGTCCTACGGTTTTGTATCCACTGGGAGCAACACGCAACGGCATTAGAGTTGGACGTTGAATTTTCAGGGGGAACGGTTTGCTGAGGCGGAAGGACCAGGCGGCAATACCCGGAGTGTCCTCCAATACTGGCTGACCATTAATCCTAAAATCAAACATTTGCTCATCCCAGGCAATCTCAAGGATCGCAAATCTTCCCTCACTGCTGTTGATTTCGATGGGTTGCGATGAAGCTCTCAATCCGACCTGCAATTCGAAGTCTCAATCGAGAGCCATCTATCGCAAATGCTTCTACTCGTTGCCCCTCCACTTCTCCTCCAACGACTAACTGATCATTTCCTAACGGCCATGGATTTAGGCAACCGGGCAACGACAAACATTGTACCTGCATTATTCATGTCTATGTTTTATGCTGATTCACGATTTTTTTCGAGGACTTTGCTGCCGCGCCAGAGAAAAATCGCGGCCAGCATGCAGCAAATTGGACTCACCAAAAACCCGTATCTCATCACGCCGGGGTTCGTCGCCGCGCCGAGAAGATCGTTCAACTTGCCGATCAATGGTGAGCCGATGCCGTAAGCGGCGATATGGACCAGGCAAACAAACACGCCGATGCCGAGACCGCGCAGGTATGGACCAGTCATCTCATGCACGTCAGCCATCGAAGGCGCAATCCACATCAGACTAAGAGCGAGCAGGATGGCGTTGGCAAGTAACAGCCACGGCACGCTGTTGGAAAAGAGCAGGATGATCCAGAACGGAATCGCGAGCAGCGACGAGACAGCGCCCAGCCGCATGCGACCGCCTGGTCCAAACCGTCGTAAACGATCCGCTAAAAAGCCGCCGAGCAACGTGCCGGCAATTCCGAAGGTCAAGGAGGTGAGCCCGGCGACGATGCCGAGTGTTTGAATGCTGTAACCGTGAACGCGCGTGAAGAATGTGGGCGCCCAGATCGAGAGACTATTCGCAGCGACCGCAAACAATCCATATCCTGCGTAGTGATAACGCAACGGCACCGATCGCAGTAGAAGTTTCCAATCGTCGCTCGTGTATTTCGGCGCGCTTACTTCGGTGCGGCCACGCTTCTGCTCCTTCAGGAGGTAAACAAGCACGGCGAAGATCAGACCGGGAAAACCCAGGAAATAAAACGCATAGCGCCAGCCGTATCGGATACCAATCCAGCCGCCGAGAAAGAAGGCCAGGCCACCGCCAATCGTGATGCCGGAGGCGTAAATCGATTGCACACTCGCGCGCATTCGCGGCGGAAAGTAATCACTCAACAACGAGAGGGCCG
>DATHTI010000180.1:0-10568 GCA_035463335.1 Pyrinomonadaceae bacterium
CGAAAAGCAGCTCTGCCAGCTCGTTCACGTATTCAACGGCGCGCGGATCATTTAGTAGATGGACCTCATCGTGGACTTCTTTTCCTTTTCCCTTTTTTGCGAGATAACGGAGCAAGGCAAGACGCTCGTCGTCGTTTTTGATATTGAGCAGTGCTTTAGTAGTTTCAAGATCATTGCGTGAGATACCCCAGGCGAGATCTATCAGATTTGGTGCGTAGCGTGGATTAGCCGCGGCAGCAGTGCGCAGCTCTGTGAAGGCGTCATTGGCCTGGCCCATGCGCAGGAGAAGATTGCCGCGCTGCCAGTGTGTGTGTGCATAGTAAGGAGCCCAGCGAACCGCCTGGTCCAATGCTGCGAGGGCGCCTTCTGTGTCGCCGAGCTCTTCGCGTGTGATGCCGAGCTCGATCCAGAGATAGTCGTCGCGATAGCGAAGTGCCGTCGCTCTTTCGAGTGACTGCGCGGCTTCGTCAGGTTGTTGGAGGCGATTGAAGACTGTGGCGCGCGCGCGGTGTGCTTCCGGATCAGAAGGACCGAATTTAACTGCGGCGTCTGCGGCGGGAATGGAGTCTGTTGCTAGCGCATATCTCGCAAACATCCGCGACACGCCGAATCGTGCAGACGCCTGGATCAAAAACAGGCAACACACAATTCCTAAAATCGAAAGAGCTACTCGCAATCAATTGTAGGGGTGGCCCTCCGTGGCCACCCCTGCGTGGAATATAAGACTGGGGTGGCCACGGAGGGCCACCCCTACAGTTATTTCCGAGGCATAAATTAAATCTCAGGTTACGGATTGGAGCCGCTGGGATTGTCCTGGAAAAAGAGCGGGGTCAACGCTGCTGCGCCGATGCCGCCGAAGATGGCCACAGTCGCTGCCGTGCCGAGCCCGAAGAGTCCGCCACCGCCCCCACCCGTTGCTGCCGGTGCACCCGGCGCAGTCGTGCTCACAGTCGGAGCAGTCGCGCCTTGCGGGAAGCAAACGTTGAGAATACCGCCGGCTGCCGGATCAGTTTTACCTGCCGTACCCTGCTCCGTCGCGATCTCACCGGTAGTCTTCTTCTTCGCCGTCAGGATCGCACAACCATAAACAAGCACTGCTTTAACATTTCCCTGATCGTCGTAAGTGAGAACGAGCTTCGTGTTCGGTGCGATGTCGAGGTTTCCGAGTGGTCCAAGGTTTACGGTTGCGGATTGATCCGCGCCCGTCTCTATGGTGGCGCCAGTTAGAATCGACGCACCCGTGGTAGCACTCAAACCATTAACCAGAATCGACTGGTTGTTCCGCGTCGTCAGTCTTGCGACAACCTGTTGCGGAACGACGACCGGAGTGGTCGTGTTGTTTGGCTCAGCGAGTCCGACCTGAAGACCAACCTGGACAATGGCGAGAAGTAATAACGCCGCAATCACTCTCGGACCATTACGTCGTTTTTGGTTCATCTGAAGTATCCCTTCTTCGAAGCAACCACCGGCGCGATAAATCACGCGCAAGTCTAACGTTGTTACGAACTTACGTCAACGATTTTTACTTCTTGACGTACTTTTGAAAAAACTCATCCGCCAGTTTCGGATCCAACTTCTTCAAACGGTTGTACTGTTCCAGCGCCGCTTTCCGATCATTCAGCGCGACATAAGCAAGCGCGAGATTGAAATGCGCTTCCGCGTAGTCGGGCATCATCCTGATAGCCTCCTTGAAACTCGCCGCCGCTTCCTGGTAACGCTTCGTGCGAAAGTACACCGTGCCGAGATTATTGTTTGTCTCTGCATTCCATTCCTTGATCGTCAGTGTTTTCTTGTAGGCATCGATGGCCGCGTCGAATTGCCCATCTCTGTAGAGCGCCGTCCCGAGACTGTTGTACGCATCGGCGTAGTCCTGCCTGAGTCGCACGGCTTGCTGAAACTCGTTCACTGCACCTTTGAAGTCGCCAGTGTTGTAAAGCGCGGTGCCGAGGTTGTAGTGCGCTTCGGGAAAATCGGGCTTCGCACGCGTCGCATTCCGGAGCAGCGCCACTGCTTCCTGATACTGCCCGAGCTTGTTGTAAGCCGCGCCGAGGTTGTTCATCGCCTTCACGTAATCAGGCTTCAGTCGCAACGCTTCTTTATACGCTTCCACAGCCTGGCGCAGATACTGCACGGCATTAGTGCGATCGGCGGTCTCAGCGATCTTTACGTAAGCGTAGCCGAGGTTATTGTAGGCAACTGGATTATTGGGCTGGAGTCTTAGCGCGGCCAACAATTCCGAGGCCGCGATGGAAGGAACCGTAGCGATCAGGAGACTGCCGAGGTTGATCTGCGCTTCTGCATAATCCGGCTTTAGTTGAATGGCCCGGCGATACGCTGCCTGCGCTTCAGGGTTTCGGCCGCTCATGTAGTAAGCGTTGCCGAGATTGTAGTGAGCGTCGGCAGAGTTCGGGTTTGCAGCGGTCGCTTTCTGAAAACTATCGAGAGCGCGATCGTACTGCTCGAGCACGTAATACACGGCGCCGAGATTGTTCAGCGCGTCAGCATCGGTGGGCGTGAGTCGCACTGCGTTTTGAAAAGCTTCGCTCGCTTCCTGGTAACGACCGGCTTTGTACAAACTCGCACCGAGGTTGTTGAAGGCGTCCGCGTCGTCCGACTTCAACGAGATGGATTTTTCAAATGCGACGGCAGCTTCACTGGCCCGGTTGAGATTGAAATAAGCGGCGCCCAGATTGTTGTAAATATCAGCGTCATTCGCGTCGATCTTAAGTGCGTTTTGGTACGACTCGATCGCTTGTTGATAGTCGCCGCTATCGTAGTGAGTGTTGCCCTGCTCTTTTAGAGTTTCAGCCCGGTTTTCTACGATAGTGGTGGCAACGGTTGTCGGTGTTGGTTGTGCCGCTGGTCGATTTCTATCGGCAACGTTGTTGTTGCGAGCAACCTCTGCGGGCCGGACTGATCGTGACGGTCGCCTGGCGGCCAGCATCGGCGCTGTGGTGCCGGCCAGATCTCTGACGCGCTTCGGTGGCTTGAAGATGATCGCCGCGCCGCCGATGATGTCCTGCCCCTGGAAAGCGAGCGTGCCGCCGATGTCCTGCAGGGTGAGCGCTCGGACACACGGAATCACGAGGCAAACAACCAACGCAAACGCACAAAGGCGTGCTGAAGATCTCATCATCCTTCTTTGCGCCTTTGCGAATCGTCCAACCTGGTTGTTGCGATCATTATCAATGTCAGAAACACGACAGCATTCACAATGATATGCAAGCCAAAATCTACAAGACTATGAGCCGCAACACCCGCAATGCCGAGTATCGCTCCCAATCTTACCGCACGCATGTAACCAACATCGACGCGAAGATTCTCTCGCGCCTTACGGATCACAGCCACCACCCCCCCAATCCCTAACGCCAACCCACTCCCGCCACCACGCGAGCGCAGCTCGAGATAGTCATTATGCGCTTCCTGCGGTGTCATCAACCCGGAAGCGTCGTGGTAAGCGGTGATGCCGATCCAGTAACCTCCCAAACCCACACCGAGAATCGGATGCGCGGCAAACATCTTCAACGACGCGCGCCAGATCTCATTTCGACTCGCGCCCTGCCGCAAGGTGTCGGTCGTAAACTCACTGCCAGTGCCCTCGAAGTTGGTGGCCAGCCGATCGCCGCCCACCCAAATCGTTCCTAAAACGATGCCGACAAACAGGACCACAACCAGCAATGCTCTGACTGCAATCGGCTGTGTAATCTTCTGAAACTGGTAACCCTCAGACAAGGCGCGTACGCTCGTTAACAGCAGCACAGCAGTGACGATCTGAGTGATCATTGCGAGCACGCCGCCACGCGAATTCGCCAGCACGAGCGCGGTCCAGATCGGTAACAGTATAGCGACGTAGATCATTAGCCGATCTCTTTTGACACCGCCGCCGAGAATGATGCCGAGACCGAGACCAAAAGCCATCTCCATCAGGTACGCGAAGTGGTTCTTGTTGATGAATTGCCCATAGCCCTGCGCGGGTTTGAGTAAGGGCAGGATGAAGCCGGTTTGTTGTTGTGTGCTCTGGCGGAGTATGCCGAAGATGGCGCTGGCGACAGCGATGGCGAGGATCGTGTAAACAAGCAAACGAACACGGCGCTCCGTGCTTGCATAACGATAGAGCAACGCGAGAAACACTGTGAGCGCCAGCATCTGGAGCGTAAAGAAACGTGTTTGATAAGGATCGGCGCTGATGGTATTCCAGACGGTGAGATTGGCTTCGGTGCGCGAGCCGAGTGAGAGTGTTTGGATAAACGCGAGCGCCGCGAGTGCGAGCATCGGGAGGAGAACGGACTTACCCGGGATATGAGTGAGATTATCGATGAGTGCCAAAATGCAAATTGCAAATACCGCACACACAAACGCCGCCTTCCACCACGGCTCGACCGTGCCATACGGGATCGGTGTGATAACGATCAAGGTGAGGAGTGATCCGAATACTAGTTTGTTTAGCAAGGAAAACTTAACCACGGATGATACGGATCTTAGAAACCGATCCGCGCTGATCCGTGTTTACCTCAATCTCCGGCGCGTGCAACCAGAGTCAAGCTTGAGCTCTGAACCTCATCCATCGCGAAGATCCGCGCTGCCGTATCAGTAAACTCACGCCTTAATAGATCCGCCAGATAGTTTGTATCTACCAGCAGCGGCTCGCTATCGATACTGCGATAGAAATTCAACCAACCCCACTCCACTCCATCCTTCACGAGCGGCAAACGAATGCTCCACTCCACTCCCGAAGGCTCAGTCTCATCCGGCCACGACCAGTAAACGCGCCTGCGTCCCGGTGGTCCCACCTCCACCCTCGCAAAACTAAACTCACCAAACTCCAGCAGGTGCCGCATCGCTTCAAACACGGCATCGAGGTCCGATGCCTTTGACACCGCCAGCGCCGCACGTCTCACACGGATGTTGTTCGCCACTCGCAAACGTCGATCAGCAACAGTTCTCTTCACTCCCGCGCGCAGCTCATCGACTTCGTGATAACGCAGGTGGCCCACCGCAATGATCACCGCCACCGAAATGACAAACAGCATGAATCCCGTCAGCTTCGAACCCGTAGCGGGAAATATCAGCGCCACGAGGCCAAACAGCGCGCAAACACCGTAGAGCACGAGCGCCGCCCGCCGCTGCGACCACCCACGCGCCAGCAGCATGTGATGAATGTGCTCTTTGTCGCCTTCAAACACAGGCTTCCGGCTCACCAACCGGCGCCCCATCGTCATCGCCGTATCGACCACTGGAACACCGAACGCGAGAATCGGCACGACAATCGCAACCGCCGTAGTCGCCTTCTGAGTTCCTAAAACCGAGAGTGCTGCAAGCAGGAACCCCGTGAACAGCGAACCGGAATCGCCGAGGAAGATCGATGCGGGATTGAAGTTGTAACGTAGAAACCCTGCGAGCGCTCCGCACAACACGAGTGCCACCACGATCGTCAGCGTTCGCTCCTGAGAAACAGAGACGCCCAGAATCACGAGTGAAGAAAAGAGCGCCGCGCCGGATGCAAGCCCGTCCAGTCCGTCGATGAGATTGAACGCGTTCGCGATACCGACGAGCCACACGATTGTGACAATGAAAGAGACGAGCGGCGGCAACTGTACCGATCCGAAGAGTGGAATCGAGAGCGCGTCGATGCGACCACCCATCGCATAGAACAGCGTTGCGATCAGTCCGAGGCCGATAAACTTCACGACTGCATTCGCGCCGCGCAGGTCGTCATAAGCGCCGAGCAGCAGGACGAGAGTGGCGGGAATGAGCAGCGTGAGAATCTCGGATTTCATGCCGCTGAGTGTTTGTGTCAGCAGGTTGTCCCAGAACGGCAGAAGCGAGAGCGCCGACAGGCATGAGATGTAGAGCGCGATGCCGCCGAGTCGAGGAACAGCAGTGCGATGAATGCGTCGACCGTCGAGCGGTACGTCGAGCAGGTTGTAGCGCTGGCAGAGTCGACGAATGAGAGGAGTTGTGATGAGTGAAGCGATAGTCGCGATCAAGAAGAGGGCGAAGTAAGTTTTCAAAGTTGATTAACTCCGGGTGATTGCGTGATCGGTTACGGTTCTATCAGACAGGATGACAGGATTTGCAGGATTTACAGGATGTTCAATCACGTCGATCAGTTGCGGCAAGAGTGTGTGTTTAGCGAAAGCGATGACGGGCTGCCGCTCACGGCGTTGCGTCGCATCGAGAACTGCTTTAACTACGCCATCAACATCACCATGATTGGTCAAAAAGAATCTGCCCTGCTGCTGTGAAGCGATGTCAGTGACGTGACTCGGGGTTGGACCAATGTAGAGCGTTGGCGCGCCGATCGACATGATGTTGTAGACCTTACACGGGTGGACGATCCCGACGAACTCATTACCCATCACCACCACATGCAGATCCGCCGCCGATAAAGAACTCGCCAGCTCGTTCAGCGGTTGGTAAGGCAAACATCTCACGTTCATCAGTCCGTGTTTAGCTGCCGCCTCACGCACTTTGACCTGCTCACTGCCACCACCGATGAAACAGAAAACCAGTTCGGATCTATCTTTCAGCGCATGAGCAGCATCGAGGAGCGTGTCGAGTGGATGACACGGACTATGATTGCCCGAGTACATCACCACGAACTTCTCGAGCAGCCCGTGCCGGCGACGAAACTTCTCGCTTCCCGCTGCTGAATACTGAACGTGATCGTCGTGGGACCACGGCGGCACAATCGCGATACGCGCCGGATCGATCCCCTTCGCCCCCACACGTTCTTTCATGAAACGATCCAGCACGACTGTGCGCGCCGCGATGTTGAAGCTATAGTTCAGCATTCGTTGCAACACGCGGCTCGTGAGGGATTTCTCGTCAAGCCAGCCGGCGGCGATCGCTTCGTCTGGATTCAGATCCATCACCCAGAAACAGAAGCTCCCGCCTTTCAGCTTCACAAAAAGCGCGCCGAGAAACGAGATCAATGGTGGTGACGTGAGGGCAACAACAACGTCGAAACGACGCAATATCAGCAACCGCAGCGAACACACCAGCAGGAAACTCGCGAAGTTGAAAGCGCGACGCCAACGACCCTGTTTCCCGAATGAGAGCGACGGAATGCGAATGATGTCGATGTCGTTCCAACACTCGCGACGTTTGAAGCGCGTCGTTGGATCGTCATAACCGCGATCGCTTGTGACGACTGTTACCTCGTGCCCGCGTGCACTGAGAGCGGTGGCAAGATCGGTGAGGTGTTGTGCCGTGGAGACCACATCAGGATAAAAGCATTGGTTGAGGAGAAGGACTTTCAAGATCTCTTCATCCACAGATTACACAGACCTTCATTAAACAAATCTGCGAATCTGTGGATGAAAGTCTAAACGGTCACTCTGGCTTTGAAATCTTCAACGGTGCGCGTCAAGCCCTCGCGCAATGGGATCGTTGGGTTCCAGCCGAGCGCTTTCTGCGCGCGCGTGATGTCTGGCTTGCGCTGCCGCGGATCGTCCGCAGGCAAGGGCAAATACGTAAACCCGGACTTCGAGTCACAAGCCTTTATCACCTCTTCCGCAAGCTGCATGATCGTGAACTCACCCGGATTCCCGAGATTCACCGGGTCGTGCAGCCCATCGACGTTCATCAGCCGAATCAGTCCCTCGATCAGATCTTCAACGTAACAAAACGAGCGTGTCTGCTGTCCTTCGCCGTAGAGCGTCAACGGCTGCCCGCGCAATGCCTGGACGATGAAATTCGAAACAACGCGGCCATCGTTTTCCAACATTCGTGGTCCATAAGTGTTGAAGATCCGCGCAATACGAATGTCGACATTGTTCTGCCGGTGATAGTCAGTCATCAGCGTTTCAGCAATCCGCTTGCCTTCGTCGTAACACGAGCGCAAACCGATCGGATTGACGTTGCCCCAGTAGTCTTCCGTCTGCGGATGGACCAGCGGATCGCCGTACACTTCAGACGTTGACGCCTGGAGAATGCGCGCGCGCACGCGTTTCGCGAGGCCAAGCATGTTGATGGCGCCCATCACGTTCGTCTTCACTGTCTTTACCGGGTTGTACTGGTAGTGAACCGGCGACGCCGGACACGCAAGGTTATAGATCTGATCGACTTCGAGGAGTACAGGCTCGGTGACGTCATGACGCAGCAACTCGAAGCGCCGATTATCGAGCAGGTGAAAAATGTTTTCGCGCCTGCCGGTGAAGAAATTGTCGAGGCAGAGCACTTCGTTGCCTTCGTTGAGCAGCCGCTCACAAAGATGTGAGCCAATAAATCCCGCGCCACCTGTGACTAAAATTCGCATCGCCTAACCCCCTCGTTACAGATCTATACGACCAATTCCCTTCGCACTGCAAAATTCCCGAGATACAGCACGTCCATCTTCGTCTTCCGGAAACAATCGATCGCCTCTCGCGGCGTGCAGACAACCGGCTCGTTCTCGTTGAACGATGTGTTGAGAATCACAGGCACGCCGGTCAACGCATTAAAATCCGAAATCAACTGATAATAACGCTCATTAACCGTTCTCGAGACGGTTTGTAAACGCCCGGAGCCGTCAACGTGCGTCACGGCCGGAATTTCATTACGCCGCTCTTCCTTGATCTGGTAGACCATCAACATCGTCGGCGCCGGATGCGTCTGCTCAAAATAATCGGCGAGGCGCTCTTCGAGGATCGAAGGCGCAAACGGCCGGAACGGCTCGCGCTTCTTGATCCGGTCGTTGAGAATGTCTTTCATTTCGGCGCGGCGCGGATCCACGACAATCGATCGATTCCCCAGCGCGCGTGGGCCAAACTCCATCCGCCCCTGAAACCAGCCTACAACCAAACCGGCCGCGATGTCTTGCGCGGCGCGCTTCGTTACGTCTTCATCACTGTAACTTTCAAACGCCAGCTCGCTCTGGTCCAACACTGCGCGGATCTCTTCGTGCGAGAACTGCGGACCCGTATAAGCACCTTCCATCACCTCACCACGCTGCGACTTCAGCACGGCATTGTAGATCTGATAACAAACACCGAGCGCCGTGCCACTGTCGCCCGCCGCGGGTTGGACGAAAAGACGTTTGAACGGTGTGTTCAGCAGTATCTTTCCATTCATCACCGAGTTGTATGCAACACCGCCAGCCAGCCCCAGATCAGTCAACCCGGTACGCTCGTGAAGATTGCGCAAAACATAAAAGGCGACTTCTTCAAGACGCAGTTGCAAACTCGCAGCGATATCGCGCTCGCGATCGGTAAGCGCCGTGCCTGCAACGCGCGGTGATCCAAACAACCGTGCGAACTCATCAGAGAACACGCGCCCGATTACAGGCGAGCCCTGATCCCACGTCATCTCGACACCTTCAGAGTGATGACGAAAGTAATCGAGATTCAGGCGAAATTGCCCGTTCTCTTCGGTGCGAATGATCTCGCGAAACTCGTTGATGAAGCGCGGGCGGCCGTACGGCGCGAGCCCCATCACCTTTCCTTCGTCGCCATAATGTGGAAAGCCGAGAAACTGTGTCGTGGCGGTGTAAACGATGCCGGTCGAGTGTGGATACTCAACCTGGCCCAACACGTCAATCGAATTCCCTGCGCCCACCGCCCACATCGTCGAGATGAAATCGCCAAAGCCGTCTATCGACAACAATGCCGCACGCTCAAAAGGAGAGACGAAGAAACAACTGGCGAGATGCGCGCGATGGTGTTCGATGTTGTGAAACCGGGCGCGCAGGCTCTTCTTCGGCACGTCAAACACACGCGCGAGCTCGTCCTTCAGATCGCGCACCTTCGCCGCGTTGCCGAGTCGATCCTTGATCTGGCTACGTGCGAGACTCGCAACGCGCGTCGCCGCAAACAAAATTTTCTTATGCAAGTGCGCCGACGGATCGCGCGAGATTCCAACATGGTCCAGATCCTCGACACCAATGCCGGCCTCGCGCAGGCAATATCGAATCGACTGCTCGGGAAAGCCCGCCGAGTGTTTGAAACGATTAAATCGCTCTTCCTCCGCCGCGGCGATCAACCGGCCATCGCAAACGATCGCCGCCGCCGCATCCCCGTGATAAGCATTAATCCCTAAAATATACATCCTGATCCGTATTGATCTGGTTTCCTATCCGTTCAATCTGTGGCTAAGCATCGCCTCAGCCATCGCGCGCTGAAATGCATAATAAAATCCAGCCCAGCCATCCAGGATCCCACCACGAATGATCAGGCAATAGACCAGCATCACGGGCGGCACGATGACGCGCCAGCGTCGCAATCGATCGGGGAAAGCAAGCTCAGCAGGGTCTGCCGCACGCAGCTTTTGCGCTTCGAGCTCTGTGTATCTCGACTGGGAGCTGAACCAGCGCTTTAGTGACTTGCGATCGTCGTGGAAGATCGGCGCGCGCAGATCTTCAATCGTGCCTTTTAGCGCGACGCGTTGTGTGTGGCCATCCTGAACGTAAGTGGCCGCGTCACGGCGGTAAAGCACCGTTACAGGCGGATAGATTCCGCTGCGAAGTTTTCTGCCCTTGATGCAGTAAACGAAGCTCGCGCGGTAGCCCGCAGTTTGCGGTTCGGGCTTGAGGGTTTTTAGCTCAGCGATTAGCTCATTCGAGACGACGTAATCAGCATCGAGCGCGAGCA
>DATHTI010000181.1:0-12126 GCA_035463335.1 Pyrinomonadaceae bacterium
AGACGGGCAGCCGGAAATTATCGCTCTCAGCAGTCTTGAACGTTACCGGCGCACGCTTGCGTTTGCACGTGCAGGTTTGACTCCCGCGGCGATTCGTGTGCTTGGCGGCGGCGCGACACAGTTTTTCATCGCGGGTGGTAATCCCGAAGCGAAGTTGAAGCAAACTGACGTCGCGTTCTACTTTCAGGACGAATGGAAGGTGCGGCCCAACTTTACTCTCTCGCCGGGGCTGCGTTACGAGAACCAGAACAACATCGATAGCGATTACAACTTCGCGCCGCGCATCGCGTTTGCGTGGTCGCCGATCTTTGGACGCAAGAAAGCTGCGCCCGCTGCACCTGCTCCTGCCGCAGCCGCTACTGCGCCAAAAACAACCACGACCGCGGCGACAGGCACAACTGCCACACCCGCTGCGTCACCTGCTCCGGCTGCTGCCGCTGCGCCTCCTGCTGGTCCACCCAAGACCGTCTTTCGCGGCGGCGTCGGAGTTTTCTACCAGCGCACTGGCGAAGACATAACGTTGAATTCGATCCGGTACAACGGCACGAATCAACAACAGTTTCTCGTCACGAGTCCGGAGGTGTTGGATCTGTTTCCGCTTGTGCCGCCGATCGAAGTACTCGATGCGTTTGCTCAGCCACAGAGTCGTAATGTCAAAAATGACGATCTCGCTAGTTGGCGCTCCCTGCGCTTTATGTTCACCGTCGAGCGTTCACTGCCGGGCAACGTGAAACTCTCTCTCACTTACATGCACGTTCGCACCGATCGCACAATGCGCTTCGTGAATATCAACGCGCCGCTCGGCGGCACGTTCATTCCCGGCGTGCCCACGAGCGGCGTGCGCCCGCTCGGAGCTGAAGCGGGCAACGTCTTTGAGTACCAGTCGACGGGTCGCTCAGTCGGAAATAATTTCAGCGTAAACATAAATGGCACGCTCAAGAAGGTTCAGTTCTGGGGCGGCTACAACCTCGGCAAATCGAGGAGCACTGACAGCGGCCAGAGTGGTTCGCCCTTCGATGCTTACGACTTTAGTAACGAATTTGCGCGTGGCAATTTCAGCACTCTGAATTTCATTTACGCTGGTGGTAGTTATACCGCGCCCGGTGGGATCAATCTCAATATGTTTCTCATTGGGAACTCAGGCCAATCGTTCAACATCACGACCGGCCGCGACACAAATGGCGATACGCGCTTCAGTGAGCGTCCCGCGTTTGCGACTGATCTGAATGAGCCTGGAGTCGTCATCACGCCGCTCGTCGCTTTCGACCCGACACCTTCACCCGGGCAAACGATCATCCCGCGGAACTTTGGACGTGCGCCAGGTTATTTTTCAGTCAACCTGAATGTGGGAAAGACATTCAAGTTTGGTCGCGCAATCGAGCCGAAGTCGCCGCCGCCCGGTGGGCCGAGCACGACGCCTGCGAGCGGTGGCGATAACAAGCCACCCGCCAAGCCTCCGGTCCAACGGCCGTATGCAATCAACATTGGAATCAATGCGGTCAACATCTTCAACCGGGTCAATAAGAGTGCGCCGGTCGGAAACATGTCGTCGCCGTTCTTCCTGCAATCGCCATCGGGATCGAATCAGTTTTTCTTCGGACCAGGAGGTGGATCGGGTGGCAATCGCGTGATTACCCTGCGCATGAGAATCAGCTTCTAACAGTCGCCACAAAAAGGCACAAAAGCACAAAATGGATTATTCTGAGATTCGTGTTGTGCTTTTTTGTGCCTTGTGTACTGCTGATGCGCTCGAAAAAAATCATTCTCCTCGTTATCGTTGTTGTCTTACTGCTCTCGCAGGTTCCTTTCGCGTATCGCAGGTTTAAGCTTCGCCGCCTGAACGCGGCTGTCCAGCAACTCAGCTCTCAACGCATCCAGCAACAAACCAACGCGTTTACTGAATACAAAGGCGTGGTCCATGTGCATTCGTTTCTCGGTGGGCACAGTGCGGGCACATTTGCGGAGATCATCTCTGCCGCGCAAGCCAATCAGTTGCAGTTCGTGATCATGACTGAGCATACCGAGAAGGACTTCGATACTGCGGCGATGACGTTGCAGGGTGTTCACGGTGGCGTACTCTTCATCAACGGCAATGAAGTCAGCGCTGAGAATGGGGATCGATCGTTGGTATTGCCCGGTGATGTTTCGATTGCTGCCTATCCGGAGGAATTCAGGAATTGGGACGCGGCGCGCATCAATGGTGTCGAGGTCTACAATGTTTTCACTAACGCCAGGAGTATCAGTCCCGTCGTCGCGTTTTTCGATGTGTTGTGGTCGCAGCGCAGCTATCCTGATTTGATCTTCGCGTTGTACCTGCGGCGGCCGGATGAGAGTCTCAAAAAATGGGACCAGGCTTTAGCACGATCACGATTAACCGCAATAGGCGGCAACGATGCGCACGCGAACATCGGCGTGAGTCTGAAAGACAGTTCGGGCAAGACGCTGCTCGGGATTCAACTCGATCCATACGCAACGAGTTTCCGGCTGGTGCGATTGCACGTCTTGATCGAGCAGGGGAAAACGCTGGAGGCAGCGAGTTTGATGGAGGCCGTGCGCGCCGGGCATTGTTTTATCGGTTTTGATTTTCTCGGCGACAGCTCAGGTTTTGTATTTGAAACAGAGAATGGGAAGATACAGGGTGATGAGGTTTCGCTGAACCCGGAGACGCGTTTGCGGGTGCGGAGTCCTATTCCTGGCCGGATCGTGATTCTTAAAAATGGCGCAACGTGGATTGACGAGAGCGGGATTTCAAACAAGGACGTCGCGGTCACGGAGCCTGGCGTTTATCGCGTTGAGGTATATTTGCCACAGCTTGGGAACCTGCCGTGGATACTCTCCAATCCCATTTATGTCAGGTAAGACCTAACCACAGATTACACGGATTTTTAAAACGGTTTCGCCCCACGGGGTGCCCTGCTAGCTGCCCTGTGGGGCGACGAACCTCGCCGGAAAGCTCCGGCTTCACTTGTTTTCGGAAGCGGTGCGTACGTTCACCGGAGTACTGTTGGAGGTCTAGTAGTTGACCCCACTCTCCTCTTAAGCTCCAAGTGTCAGGAGCTGAGAAGTACAGCCTTCCACACACTGTTTTTTCAAGTCCAGTCAGTCTAGTTGTACGCTACCGAACTGTCAAGATTCAGCTTGACCGAACGTGAACCATACAAAATCAGGACTTGCTACAATGCCACGCACCAATGGATCTAAAAATACGAATACCCCCGAATTTCAGCTTTCGCCGCACTGTCGCGAGCCACGGCTGGTACCAACTGCCCCCATTCGCACTCGACACAGCGAAGTGGGAATTGTCGCGCGTCGTCGACGTCGGTCAGAAGCCTCCTGTCACCATCTTCCTGACCGAGAGGAAAACACACGTACGTGTAAACCCGTCCCGCCCGCTCACGAAAGCCGAGGCGGCAATCGTCCTGCGCGACGCCCGCCACATCCTGCGTCTGGACGACGACCTCGATCCGTTTTACCTTGCCACCGGTGACGATCCCGAGTTTTCCTGGATCGGAGAACAAGGAGCCGGCAGGCTGCTGCGGTCGCCCACCGTCTACGAGGATCTTGTGAAAATGATTTGCACCACAAACTGCTCGTGGGCACTCACGTTGAAGATGGTCAACGGGCTGGTTGATAACCTTGGCCGCGAGAGTAACGATGGTCGCAGGTCATTCCCTAACGCCTCGTCCATGGCGGCCATGCCGCTGGAGTTTTTTGTTGATAAAGTGCGGGCGGGATATCGCGCACCATATTTAAAGGAGCTTGCGGAGCGTGTGGCGTCGGGCGAGTTGAACGTCGAGGAGTGGCTCTCATGCGAGCTGCCCACGCGTGATTTGTTGAAGCAGATGAAGGGCGTCAAAGGCGTCGGAGATTATGCGGCGGAAAACCTGTTGAAGCTTTTGGGGCGTTACGATGGGCTGGCCCTGGACTCCTGGACGCGGGCTCGATTCTTCGAGCTTCGAAACAAAGGCAGGAAAGCAAACGACAAGAAGATCGCGCGCTACTATGCGAGATTTAACGAGTGGCGCGGTCTCGCGCTCTGGTGCGACGTCACGCGCGATTGGCTCTAAAACCAGACCACAGATGAACACGGAAAAAGACGGATGATAAATCCATTTTTCCGTGTCATCTGTGGTTAATGTCTTTACTTGTTAAAGACGAGCGTTGAATCCTGCGTGCCGCGCGGTGATTCACTGTGACGGACAACCGTCAACGATTTGCCGTCTGCTGAAAGCGTGAGCTTTTCATTCGTGGTGCTCGTCGCTTCGGTGCCATCAGGCGTCTGGAATGTCAGCTTCGACACGAGCTCCAGCGTCTTGCCATCGCTCGACAGGGTCGCCTTACGAGCGAACTTTCCACGTCCCATTTCGCCCGTGGTCTCGGTGCCATCGAGGCTAAAGGTTCGGGGACCCATCATTCCACCCATCCCGCGACCAGGACCGCCACCACCCGGAGCACCACCGGCCGGAGGAGTACTACCCGCCGCCGGAGCGCCACCTGCAGGAGGACCGCCAGGACCACCACCACCAGTTACCTTCTCTTCGATAGTGATCTCTTTTTCGGTCTGAGTGACATTCCAGGTAACGCTCTCGGCGTTCTGTAAACGTTGATTGAGACCCTGGCTCTTGCTCTTATCAAGCGTCCAGGTTCCGGCGAAGTTTGGCGCAGCAGCGTGCGCAGCCAGAGCAAACACAAGTGCGCTTGTCAGGCCAAAAGCAAAAAACAACTTTCTCATTCAAGATCTCCTTCAGATGTTTGTAATTTCGTACAAGAATTCGCGGAGTCTACCAAAACACCCGCGGGAGAACTGTAAGGGAATGCAAAGAATTGTAAAGAGACGGTAAAGAGGGAACCTTTCGCGATGAGGCGGCGTAACAAGCGAGGTGGTTGAAAGAGCCCTCAATGCGACGCGAACAAAAATTGGCACTGTTAACAAAAATTGGCACTGTTAATGATTATTTTGGAGCGGCGTTTATTGAGTAGAAGTTTTTGTCATAAGACAACTGCGAGCGGTGTTTAGTCGCAGAGAGAGCAATCAACGATACAGAATTTACCCAAAGCAAGGAGAGCAGTGATGAAGTCAATAGTAACTAAGATAGCGGCAGTGATAATGGTTGGAGCGCTCACAAGCGTGGCTGCGTTCGCCAAAGTTCATAAAGAGAAAGTGACCTTCGACAACGACATCAAGGTGAATGGCACCGTCGTGAAGAAAGGCACCTACGATATCAAGTTCGATGACGAAAGTGGCCAGATCTCGATCGCGAAGAACGGCAAAGTCGTGGCCCAGGCAACGGCGAAGCTCGAGCAGCGTGAAAAGAAAGCCAACGATTTTCAGCTAAGAGCGACGACCAATGGTGACGAGACACAGTTGATGGGTTTCACGTTCAGTGGCTCTGATAAGAACGTCGTGATCACCGGCAGCGGTTCGTCAACCACCGGCGCCAACTAAGAAATTCAGAGTAGTTGTTCCCCCTGCGCCTCGAAGCCGTGATCGGTTTCGGGGCGTAGCCGTTTTAAACCACAGATTACACGGATTAATATGTGCACATGAGATATCGCCGCTTTGGACGCACTGGCTGGGAAGTCAGTGAGATCGGTTATGGAATGTGGGGGATGGCCGGTTGGTCCAACTCCAATGACGACGAGTCGCTGCAATCGTTGCAAGCCTCAGTCGAACATGGCTGCACTTTCTTCGACACTGCTTACGCCTATGGTAACGGGCGCAGTGAAAACCTGTTGGGCCAGATCGTAAAATCGAATTCCGGCAAGCGACTCTACACTGCCACAAAGATCCCACCGAAGAACCTCAAGTGGCCCGCACTGCCTGAACACACACTCATGGAATCGTATCCACCGGATCACGTCGAAGAGTATGTTCATCGCAGTCTTGAAAATGCCGGGCTCGAACAGTTTGACTTGATGCAGTTTCACACCTGGAGTGACGACTGGATGCGCGATGATCGCTGGTTCTACCGGGTCGACGACATGCGCAGCCAGAAACTGATCAATGCGATCGGTATCAGCATCAATCGTTGGGAGCCATGGAACGGCATACGCGCGGTGCGTAGTGGACAGATCGATGCAGTGCAGGTGATCTACAACATCTTCGATCAAAATCCTGAGGATGAGTTGTTTCCTGCCTGTCGCGAGATGGACGTGGCGGTGATTGCGCGCGTGCCGTTTGATGAAGGCACGTTGACTGGAACGTTGACGAAAGACAGCACGTGGCCCGAAGGTGACTGGCGCAATTCATACTTCGTTCCTGAAAACTTAATTCCGAGTGTTGAGCGAGCGGATGCGGTGAAGAAGACACTTGAAGAGTGGAACCGCGAGCGCTCGACGAACATCACGATGCCCGAGCTTGCGCTGCGTTTCATACTCGGCAACGAGGACGTGAGCACGATCATTCCGGGGATGCGAAAGCTTCGCCACGTTGAATCGAATATCGAGGCGAGTGATGCCGGGCCACTCCCACCCGAGCTACAGGAAAAGATGCGCGGCTTCCGTTGGGTCCGCAAGCCCGCCCCGTGGTCACAATAAGTATTAGCCACAAAGGCCAAAAAGCACATAAGCTGAAAACAGGAAAGGCGTCCAGTTTCATTGGGCGCCTTCCATTTCAGCTTATGTGCTTTGTGCCTTTTGGCTAAAACTATTCTGTGCCTTTTTGTGGCATGTTGAGGGTTTTGACGAGGAAGGCGAAGCGGTCGGCGATGTCCTCGATGATCTTCGTCGTAGGCTTGCCGGCGCCGTGACCCGCCTTGGTCTCGATCCGGATCAGCACTGGTGCACTGCCTGCCTGCGCGGCCTGAAGCGCGGCTGCGAATTTGAAGCTGTGTCCGGGCCAAACACGATCGTCGTGATCCGCGGTGGTGATCATCGTCGGCGGATATGACGTGCCGGGCTTGATATTGTGCAGCGGCGAGTATGCATACAACGCCTTAAACTCTTCCGCATTGTCCGACGATCCGTAATCCGAAACCCAGGCCCAACCAATCGTGAACTTCTGGAACCGCAGCATGTCCATCACACCAACCGCCGGCAACGCTGCGCCAAACAATTCCGGTCGCTGCGTCATCGCTGCACCAACCAGCAGACCGCCGTTGCTGCCACCACCAATCGCGAGCTTCGGCGTCGATGTGTACTTGTTATCGATCAACCACTGCGCCGCCGCGATGAAGTCGTCAAACACATTCTGCTTCTTCAGCTTCATCCCCTGCTGGTGCCACTCTTCGCCATACTCACCACCACCGCGCAGGTTCGGTTGCGCGTAAACGCCGCCCATCTCCATCCAAACCAGATTACCGACCGAGAAAGCCGGCGTCAGCGAGACGTTGAAACCACCGTAACCGTAAAGATATGTCGGATTGTTGCCGTCGAGCTTCACGCCTTTCTTGTGGGTGATGAACATCGGCACTTTCGTTCCATCTTTGCTCGTGTAGAAAACCTGCTTCGTCTCGTAATCAGCCGGGTTGAAGTCGACTTTCGGCCGCCGGAAGACTGTGCTCTTTCCGGTCGTCATGTCGTATCGATAGATCGTCGTCGGCGTCGTAAAACCTGTGAACGAGTAGAACGTTTCTTTGTCAGTGGCCTTGCCACCGAAACCATCGGCGTAGCCAATGCCCGGAAACGTGACTTCGTTCACCAGCTTGCCGGTCGTGTCGTAAACCTTTGCCTGGCTGTACGCGTCCTTCAAATAGTTGAGAACGAATTTGTGGTTAACGAAGGAAGTCGATTGCAGTGTTTCCTTGCTTTCGGGAACGACGACTTTCCAGTTGTTGCGCGCCGGCTTGCTGACATCTACTTCGATCACTTTACCGCGCGGTGCTTTCAGATCTGTCTGGAACCAGAATCGCGGGCCTTCATTGCCGACGTAGTAGTACGCAGCATCGAAATCGTCGAGCAGCTTCACGACTGCGGATTCTTTCGCCTTGAGATCTTTGTAGTAGACACGACTCTTCACGTCCGTGCCCTGCGAGATCGTTATGATCAGGTAATTGCCGTCGTCAGTAACCGTGCCGCCAAACAGCCAGTCCTTCTGATCCGGACGCTCGTAAACGAGAACGTCTTCAGCCTGTGGCGTACCGAGTTTGTGGAAGTAGATTTTTTGAAAGTAGTTGGTAGCCTTGAGCGTTTCACTCTTCGGCTCGTCGTAGCGGCTGTAGAAGAAGCCTTTGCCGTCGCTCGTCCAGGAGACTCCTGAAAACTTCACCCACTTCAAATGATCGGAAAGGTCTTTGCTTGTCTCGACGTCGCGAACTTTCCATTCCTGCCAGTCGGAACCAGATGCCGACAAACTGTAAGCCAGCAGTTTTCCGTCGGGACTGACTTTCAGACCCGAGACTGCGACTGTCCCATCGGGCGAGAGTGTATTCGGATCGAGCACCATCTGCGGCTGCGCATCGAGCGCAGTCACCGTGTAAAGCACGGCCTGGTTCTGCAAGCCGCTGTTACGCGTGTAGAAATAACGATTGCCTTCCTTGAAGGGAATTCCGTACTTCTCGTAGTTCCAGAGCTTGGTCAGGCGATCTTTGATCGCGGGGCGCTCCGGTATCGATTCCAGAAAACCAAAGGTCAACTTATTTTCAGCCTCAACCCAGGCGCGTGTTTCCGCGGAGTCGAGATCTTCCAACCAGCGATAGGGGTCGGCGACTTTCACGCCGTGATAGTCGTCAACCTGATCGCTCTTTCGGGCTACGGGGTAATTATTTGTTTTAATCATCTGCTGCGCGGCACCTGCCAACAAACACACAATGAGAGCAAAGCGAATGGGTGGGTAATAAGGCATAACAAACGCTCCCTTCTAGTTTCGAGCCCGACAGTATACATTTTTAGCTCCAGATCACGCAGATCACCAGATCTTCTTAGCAATCCGTAGGATCTGTGGTTAAAAACTGGTTGACAACTCGATACCGCATGCGCGAATCTAAGCCCACGTTGTCGCCCCCCGACGCGCAGAAGCTTTAGTCCTGTACTTTCCAGAGAAATTTATGAATACAACTGCCCGTCTAGCTCTATTTGTCGTCGCCGTTCTTTTTGCTGCCGCTGAGATGAGGGCACAGGAGAAGAGTAGCGCGGTTCGTCCCCGCGTCGTCACCGCCGCTCCCGAGGAGCAGAAATCGCCTGTGCAACCAACACTGCCGCAGGCCAAGCCGGCCGATCTCGGACCAACTTTGCCGTCCGTGGAAATGGACGCGCAAAAGAAGGTCTCCGGTCCGATCACGCACCTGACGCCGTCACTGATTCAGGCCCGCATCTCGGAAGCGCAGCGCATGTTCAAGACGCGCCCGAAGCCGACGGCGATGGCTATTGGGCAGATCGATTTCGTCACGATCGCGGCCCTCGATCGCGATACAGCACGGACGCACTTCATCACCGTCTTGAAAAAGACTTTCCTGACGAAGGGATCTGAGATTGTTACGACGACTTCCGAGGGCACAAACGTCACCGTCCGCATCGTCCGCGCAAACGGCGTGAACACGGCGATGACGATCTTTACTGCTGACGGCAAAGCGCTCGCGCCGCTCACGATCGAGTATCCGATCGAGCGTGGCGGGAAGTTTCTCGAAACCGCTTATTACACTTCGGCCCATCCGGCGCTGCTTTCACCGGATCTCGTGCGCTCCGGACAATCTTACGTTCGCAATATGCTCGATCTCGCTGCGAAGCGTTTGCGCGATAAGGGTGTAGCGATCTCGCCGATGCTCGTGGATGTGGCTGAGCGTTTGTGCGTTGTCGAACATGTGGATCATGCACGCTTCCGCGATGAGAACCGGCTCGCGCTTTATGATGAGATCTATTCTTTGTTTGCTCTGAACCAGATCGACACGTATCGCTTCTCAGTGAGCTCGGCGGGTGCGGGTGGCATGGTGCAGATGATTCCGTGGGCTTACAACCTCGAGCGCACGCGCCATCCGGGCGTTGGCCTCATTCCCGACTTCGTCACCGGCATGCGCAATCACAACAACGCGCTCCAGGCAATGCTGCTCTACATGCACGACGTCTGGAACGATCTGACTGCGAATGATGAAGTGAAGTACGCGCTCAGCGCAAAGATCGCGACGCCGAGTGAGCTGCTGGCGGCGGGTTACAACTCAAATGCAGCCAAGCTGCCTGGCTATCTGAAACGTGGCGGCGACGGCTGGCGCACACTCATCCCACGCGAGACGCAGATGTACCTGGCGATTTACAAATCCTTCGAGGGCTTAGTCCCGATGCAAAAGCGGGCCACAGATGAAAACAGATTGAAGACGGATCTGCGCTGATCCAATCTTTTTTCCGTTTAATCCGTGGCTAAAACTGATCTGGAATCTGCGTACTGTAGTTTATAGAGCTTCCAGTAAAGACCACGTTCAGCAAGCAGCTCCTGATGCGTTCCCTGCTCGCGGACCTCACCGTGATGCAGGACGATGATCCGGTCGGCATTTTGAATTGTCGAGAGCCTGTGGGCGACGACGATCGACGTGCGGTCGCGCATGACGCGCTCGATGGCGCGCTGGATTAGCTGCTCTGTTTCTGTATCGATCGAGCTGGTCGCTTCGTCGAGGATCAGAATCGCCGGATCAAACGCGAGCGCCCGTGCGAACGAGATCAATTGCTTCTGCCCAACCGACAAGCCCGCGCCACGCTCGCGTACTTCGGCCGCGTATTCGCCCTTCAACCGGCGGATAAAACTATCCGCATGAACTTCCTGCGCCGCCCAGCGCACGCGTTCTTCGTTGATGTCTTCGCGGCCGAGGCGAATGTTGCCCTCAATCGTGCCACTAAACAGAAACACTTCCTGAAGCACGACTGCAAAGTTCTTCCGCAACGTCCGCAAATCCCAGTCGCGCAAATCAACACCGTCAAGCAGGATCCGCCCACGCTGGATATCGTAGAAACGCATGAGCAGGTTTGTGATCGTTGTCTTACCTGAACCAGTGTGACCGACGAGCGCGATCGACTGCCCCGGCTCGACAGTGAACGACACGTCCTTCAACACCCAGTCTTCATCCTTGTAAGCAAACCACACGTTCTGAAACTCGATGCGGCCGCGCGCGCGCTCGGCTTTGAGCGCTTTCTCCGGCGGCAGCACCGCGATCGGCTGGTCGAGTGTTTTGAAAATACGATGTGACGCCACCACGGCTGCCTGCAGCACGTTGTACTTGTCAGAGATGTCGCGAATCGGCTGAAACAACGCCTGCGAATACTGGATGAACGCGACGAGCGCGCCGAGCGTGAGCACGGTGTTGCCCGGCGTGTTTTGCATGACGCGATAGCCGCCGTACCAGATGATGAGGGCAATCCCGATCGCGCCGATCAGATCGACGAGTGGAAAGAAGACGGCGTAATAAAAGATCGTGTCGAGGTTCGCTTTTCGATACTCCTCGTTGATCTGGTCAAACTTGCCGAGCGACTTCTCTTCAGCGTTGAAAATCTGGACCGTCTGCGCTCCGGCAAAGTGCTCTTGCAAAAACGCATTGATGCGAGCGATACGCGTGCGCACGAGGTCGTAGCCCTTGCGCGCGCCGCGTCGAAACCATGTGGTCGCGGCAAACAGCAGCGGCACCGTTAATAGACTGACGAGCGTGAGCTTCGGGTCGGTCCACACCATCACGGTGATGATCGCGCCGATCATCACGAGATCGCCGAGCAGATCGGTGACACCTTCCGTGAATAGCTGGTTGAGTGAATCGACGTCGGTGGTCAGCCGCGTCATGATGCGGCCGACGGGATTGCGATCGTAGTAAGCGACTTCCTGGTTCTGGAGCTTGCTGTAGAGTTCCTTGCGGATGTCGAACATCACGTACTGCCCGACACTGTTGACGAAGATCGCCTGGAAGTAAGAGAAGATCAGTCGCAGCACCTGCGAGCCGAGAAAGAGGGTCACGAGCAAATACAGTCCATCGATCCGGCGCGGCAGGATGTGCCAGTCGATTGCCCACTGCGTAAACTTCGGCTGCAAGACGCCGAGAAGATTGAGCGCGAGCGTGAACGAAAGCGCGGGGACGAGCAGGCGCACGTAGGGCCTGAGGTAGCTAAGCAGCCGGCGGGCAATCTGGAAGTCGTAAGTCTTCCCGATCGCCTCTTCTTCGTGAAATTGTTTAACCGCGGATGACACTGATTTTAAAACCCGATTACGTTGCTGCTAAT
>DATHTI010000182.1:0-4461 GCA_035463335.1 Pyrinomonadaceae bacterium
CAGCGTAATCCTCCGACGCTGGGGTGGCCACGGAGGGCCACCCGTACAGTTGTTTGCAGTCTTTTCCAGTCCTACCGTGTCTCGTCGAACCTCGGTATATGTGTCCAACTTCTTGAGGGTCGTGAGGATAGTGTAGATAACAACAAACTCAGCAAATAGTTAAGGTTAAATTTCGTTGACTGTGTTCAAAAAAGCATGGTACGGTGGCGCACGCCACACAAAACATCGTGGGCCCACCTTTAAAGGAGAATACAGGCATGTCTAAAGCATTTCGGGTTTCCGTAATCTGCGCCGGCCTCGTAACGATGTTGCTGGGCATGGCACAGATTGCAGCAGGACAATTGGTTATTTCCGAATTCCGCGTCCGTGGTCCAAATGGCGCGAATGACGAGTTTATTGAAATCTTCAACAACAGTGGAGCAGACCATACCGTCACCGGTGGCGGGACCGGTTATGCCGTAGCAGCTTCGAACGGCGTGGCCCGGTGCGTTATACCTAATGGTACGGTCATCCCCAATCGCGGACATTATCTTTGCGTGAACAGTGTTGGATATAGCCTCGCTTCATATCCCGCAGGTAACGGGACTACCGCGACCGGCGATGCCACCTACACGACTGACATTCCCGACAACGCAGGTATCGCGATCTTCAACACCAGTGTTGGAGCCAACTTCGTACTAGCGAACCGCATGGATGCCGTTGGCTCCACCTCAGAAGCAAACACCCTCTACAAGGAAGGCACCGGCTATCCCGCGCTGGTTCCGTTCTCGATCGATTACTCTTTCTATCGTGATAACTGCGGCAAGGGCGGCTCGATCACCACGTTCGGCGCTTGCCCGACTGGTGGAAATGTTAAGGACACAAACAACAACGCTGCTGATTTCGTGTTCGTTGATACCAACGGCACGTCGGCAGGTGCGGGTCAGCGTCTCGGCGCACCTGGACCAGAGAACCTGAGCTCGCCGATCGAGCGAAACTCATCCTTTCCGGTGAACGTTCTCGACGTTTGTGTCGCTCCGGCGTCACCACCGAATCGCGTTCGCGACTTCACTTCGGATCCGCCCAACAACTCCACGTTTGGTACGTTGGATATCCGCAGGACCATCACCAATAACACTGGAGGAAACGTGACGCGCTTGCGTTTCCGTGTAGTTGACCTGACGACGTTCCCGGCGCCGAGCGGCATTGCTGACTTGCGTCCGCGAACTTCAACGGCAGTTGTGGTTACAGTTGACCGTCCACCGTGCGGCAGCGGTACCAGCAACGTGACTGTTCAGGGAACGACACTCGAGCAACCACCATCACAGCCAAACGGCGGCGGTTTTAATTCGTCGATGTCGGCTGGAGTGGTAACGCTGGCGACACCGCTGGCAAACGGCGCAAACCTCGACGTGCGATTCCTGCTGGGCATTCAGCAAACAGGAAGCTTTAAGTTCTTCGTCAACGTCGAAGCTCTGCCGTAAACGATCTAACGCCGAAGGCGTTCACTAATTTCAGCCCAGGGTTCGAGCGCAGCGAGAACCCTGGGTAACAAATCAAATACCCCGAAACCCTGAAAGGGTTCGCCAACCGCCGAACCCTTTCAGGGTTTAATTATTGTTCTGTTTCGTGAACCCAGGGTTGTCGCTCGCGCTTCAACCCTGGGCAGAAATTAGCCAACGCCTTCGGCGTATTTTCAAATTGAACTATTGGACCGCTGACCTGTAAATCCTGTCTAACCGATCTTGCCGATCAAGCATTTGACCACCGTCACGAGCTCTTTGATCTCAACCGGCTTCGCGACGTGCGTGTTGTAACCTGCGGTGAGCGCGCGTATCCGATCCTGCGTGCGGGCATATGCGGTGAGCGCGATCGCCGGAATGTGTTCACCGTCTTCACTTTCGTGCCGGCGCACTTGCCTGATCAGGTTGTAGCCATCGGTGTCTGCCATGCCGATGTCGCTAATCAGCAGATCAAACTGCTCCAGACGCAGCAGTTCGAGCGCCTCCACCGCCGACGCAGCACCCCGCACTCTCGCACCATGCGCCGTGAGATCGATCGTTAGCAGATCGAGCGCGTCCAATTCATCCTCCACCACCAGAATCCGCACGTCTTTCAAATCTACTGGCGTTACAGCCTGTTCGACTCGCGTCGCCACGGGCATACGCTCCAGACTCAACTCGTTGCTCGGCAGCGGCAGCCTCACTGTAAAGACCGCGCCTGTTCCGGAAGTCTCATTTTCCGCCGCAATCACGCCACCATGCAGCTCGACTAAATGCCGGACGATCGCGAGTCCGAGTCCAAGACCGCCGTGTGTGCGTGTAGTCGAGCCGTCGGCCTGGCGAAAGCGCTCGAACACGTGCGGCAAAAAGTCAGCGGCAATGCCTGGTCCGGTGTCGCGTACCTGGATCTGCACGTACGTTTCATCCTGGGCGACGCGAACAGAAACCGTTCCCCCAACCGGAGTAAACTTCGAAGCATTCGATAACAGGTTCCATACGACCTGTTGCAGGCGATCGACATCACCCGCGATCACCTTGAGACCTTCGTGAAACTGCGTCTCGATGCGAATGTCCTTGGCTTCCAGCGCTGGTCTGACTGCATCGAGCGCGGCATTCACGACCGAGATCAGATCGACTGGTCCAAGATGTAGCTGAAGTTTTCCCGTGATGACGCGCGACACGTCGAGAATGTCTTCGATGATCTGTTTCTGCGCCCACGCATTTCTTTCGATCACTTCGATCGCGTGAACTGAGCTTTCATTGTCGAGACGACCGGCCTTCAGAATCCGCGACCAGCCGATCACGGCGTTCAGCGGTGTGCGTAGCTCGTGTGAGAGTGTCGCGAGAAATTCATCTTTCAGACGGTTAGCCTTTTCTGCATCGGCGCGAGCCGCGCGCTCACGCACGAGCAGTTGGGCCAGCTTTTCCTCGGTCTTCTTACGCGTGGTGATGTCGCGCTTGATGCTGACGTAACACTGCGGTTCGCCGAGGCCACTACGCATCGTGAATACCGAGAGCTCGATTGTTCTTTCTTCACCACTCTTGGTGCGACAGATCGTCTCGCCCGCGTAATCTCCTTCTTTAACGAGCTCACGCAGAATTTTCTGAAAGGTCTCTTCGCCGAGATAGATTGCGGGAGTTTTACCTTCGAGATCGTTGTCGGCGTAGCCGAGGAGTGTGAAATGTGCGCCGTTCTGTTGGAGGTAGTAGCCGTCCGGATCGATGATGGCAATTGCTTCTTTCGAGTGTGCGAAGATCTCTCGATAGAGATCGGCATGCAGCTCGACCGGACGAGCGGCCGGCTCGGCAGGAGCTTCTCGACGCGAATAAGCTTCTTGAGACATGACAATGTCCGAAGGGGGATCAATTGCAGGGAGACGATTGCCGGGGGTGAATCGATATTAACACTAAACCGCGGATTACGCGGACAGGGCGTGGATTGTTACTGGAGCTTTCGAGCGCACGGATTCGTAAACTGCATCCGCCAGCCGCACCGACATTAGACCATCGAACGCCGTCACCAACGGCTCGGATCCGTTCACGATTGCGTCGATAAAGGCGCGGTCCTCCTGCGCGTAACCCCACTTCTCCTCGCGCGGTAATTGCTGCATCGTTTGCTCGGTAAAGTTACCTTCGAGCGACGTGCTGTAAGTAAGACTTTCCATCTCGCGCGTCACCAGTGTTGCATGATGACTGAATACTTCCACGCGCTCGAACGGAAACAACCAGCTCGCATCCGCCGCCGTCGCCAGCGTCGCGTGCATCCCGCTCGCGAATTTCAGCAGCACGGAGAAGTCGTCGATCTCTTTGTACTCGTGCGTCGAACCGGCAGCGTGCAACCATTCAATCTCGCCGAACAGAAACCGCATCATGTCGAACATGTGGATCGGCGTCTCGTAAAGAAAACCGCCAGTGACCGACGGATCGCCGGTCCATTCCGGCTTGAGCAGCTCGCCGCGATTCATCTTCACGTGCGCGGAGTGTGGCGGGTGCGTTTCGGAGAGCATTCGTTTCAGGGTTGCGTAGACAGGTGCGAAGCGGCGGTTGTGGCCCACCTGGAACACGCCGGGTCCCTCGGCCGCCTTTTTATACACGCGTTCGGCATCCGTTAGGTTCGTGGCGAGTGGCTTCTCGCAGAAGACGTGTTTGCCGGTTTCGATCGAGGCGATTGCCAGGGAAACGTGTTGCGTGTTTGGCGTGGTGATATAGACGGCGTCGCATCTTTCGAGGAGCTCGAGTGTTGTAGCGACGGCGGTGCAGTTGTGTGTACTGGCCAGACTTTCAGCGGTTTGCGCGTCAACGTCATAAACTGCCGTGAGTTGTGTGCGGTCATCGCGTGCCAGTACGCTCGCATGAACTCCAGCGATGTACCCCGCGCCTATGATACCGATTCTGATCATTAAACCTCCGCGATCTTGCCTAACATCACGTTCGACGGGTGTAACTGTAGGGGTGGCCCTCTGTGGCAACCCCACGCTTG
>DATHTI010000183.1:0-5771 GCA_035463335.1 Pyrinomonadaceae bacterium
CGACCAGAACACCGAGCGCCATGCCGCGGCGTTCACGAAACCAAGTCGCCATGATCTTCATGCCCGGCGGGTAAACACCGGCGAGGCAAACGCCCGTCAAAAACCGCAGCAGGATCGCACTGGAAGGATCGAGTGTGTAGAAACCGAAAACCCAGTTAACCGCAGCCCCGAGAAATGATGAAACGGCGAAGAGACGGCGCGTACTGATAATGTCCGGAAGATTGAGCGTGGCGCTGACAAGCGTGCCGGCGACGAAACCGAGCTGAACAGCGATCGCGATCCAGCTTATTTGTGAGGGAGATAATTGCCATTCGCGAGTGAGTGCAGGAACAACCGCGGAGCCACTGAACCACAGCGACATGCCGAGCAGCTCCGCGATTGATAAGAGCGCCAGAGCTTGCCAGCGCCGTGGATGGGGCTCAGTCATGTTAGACAGGATTTACAAGATTTTCAGGATGAACAAGACTTGTAAATCATGAAAAATCTTGTAAATCCTGTCCTTCATTGAAGATCAAACAACAAGATCTCACCCGGCTCTTCGGCCTTGATCGTTAGCCGCGATTCGCCCGTAATCACCAAACCATCGCCCTGCGAGGCACTCTCACCATTCACCGTAACCGCACCGCGCGCCACCTGAATCCACGCATATCGCAGCGGATCCATCTCACGCATAACTTCCTGACCAGCATCAAGTATTGACGCAAACAAACTCACATCCTGGTGCACCGTTACCGATCCGTCACGACCATCCTCGGACGCAATCAATCGCAACTGCCCGCGTCGCTCATCGACACTGAAAGCCTTCTGCTCGTAACTGGGCTCGAGCTCGATCGTGTGCGGCAGGATCCAGATCTGTAGCAGGTGTACACGCTCCGTGAGCGACGCGTTCTGCTCGCTGTGTCGCACGCCCGTGCCCGCGCTCATTCGTTGCACGTCGCCCGGACGAATCACAGAACCGTTACCCATGCTGTCTTCGTGTTTGAGCGCGCCTTCGAGGATGTACGTGATGATCTCCATGTCGCGGTGCGCGTGCTTCGGAAACCCGCGACCCGCCGCCACAAAATCCTCATTGATCACCCGCAGAGTGCGAAAACCCATGTAACGCGGATCGTAATACTGATCGAACGAGAACGTGTGAAACGTGTTAAGCCACCCATGATCGAAATGCCCACGCTCTTTTGATCTTCTAATACTGATCATGATCGTTTATCCACAGAATACGTAGATTTACCTTTTGTGCCTTTTGTGGCTATGGTCCTAAACGTTCCTCGTGCGCCACAAACACCGTCACGAGCTCATTCAACCCTTCCGCATCCTGATCGTCAAACCTCCCGATCGTCGGACTATCGAGATCGAGCACGCCGAGCAGCCGTTCACCATCAAACAACGGCACCACGATCTCCGAATTCGAAGCCACGTCGCACGCGATGTGTCCGGGAAACTCATGCACATTCGGCACGATGATCGTCTCGCACTGCTGTGCCGCCACACCGCACACGCCCTTCCCCATCGGAATACGCACACACGCGGGATTTCCCTGAAATGGACCAAGCACCAGCTCTTCGCCTTGCAGAAAGTAGAACCCGGCCCAGTTCACATTCGGCAATGAATTGAAGAGCAGCGCACTGAAGTTTGCTGCATTAGCGATGAAGTCGTGCTCGCCTTTCAGCAGGCTGAGCAACTGCACGACCAGGTTCGCATAGAGCTTCGGCTTCACGTGGTTTTCCGAAGTCGCCACGGCTTTCAGCTTCTTCAAGGGTTTCTTTGTGGGAGCTTTTTTCGCGGTTTTCTTCGCGGGTTTTTTCTTCAGTGTTTGAGGGCTCATCTTTACTCTTGTTCCTCCGTTGCAGACCGGATGCTGATCACGACTGACTTCGACACTGGCGTGTTGCTTTTCAGCGCGACGTGGCGCACCGGCACTAAAACATTTGCTTCGGGAAAGTAAGTTGCGGCACAGCGACGCGGGATGTCGTAAGGGACAACCGTAAACGCCCGGGCGATTCGCTCCTCACCTTCGAAATGGCTGACCAAGTCTACAACTTGTTGCGCTTTGAGGCCCGCCGCCGCGATGTCTTCCGCGTTGAGAAACACCACGCGCCGCCCGTCGCTGATGCCTCGATAGCGATCGTTTTCAGTGTAGACCGAAGTATTAAACTGGTCGTGACTGCGAATTGTCATCATCAAAAACTGATCTGGGCCAAGATCGTGTTTCGGCAACTCGTGGACCGTAAACTGCGCTTTGCCCGTCTTCGTCTTGAAGACTCGATTACGCGCGGCGTTCGGAAGATAGAAGCCGCCGGGTTCGCGCACGCGCCGGTTGTACTCGTCAAATCCGGGAATGACGCGCTCAATCAATTCGCGAATCTTGTCGTAGTCCCCGGCGAGCTCTTCCCAGTTGACCGCGGTGCGATGCCCGAGCGTTGCGCGCGCCAGCCGCGCCACGATCTGCGGCTCACTCAGTAGCTCTTCCGATGCAGGCTGAAGCGAGCCGCGCGAGATCTGCACGACGCCCATCGAGTTCTCGGTCGTGACAAATTGTGGACCACTAGCTTGCACGTCAATCTCAGTACGACCCAAACACGGCAGGATCAACGCGCGAGCGCCGGTGATCAAATGCGATCGATTGAGCTTGGTTGAGACGTGTGCCGTCAACCGGCAACGACGCAGCGCTGCCGCAGTAAAATCTGTATCGGGCGTTGCTGAAAGAAAGTTTCCGCCAAGCGCGAAGAAGACCTTGCCCTGTCCCTCGTGCATCGCGTGAATCGCGCGCACCGTGTCGAACCCATGATTTCGCGGCGGCTCGAAGTCAAATGTCTCGCCGAGCTTATCGAGAAACGCTTCGGTGGGTCGCTCCCAGATGCCGACAGTGCGATCGCCCTGCACGTTGCTGTGACCACGCACCGGACACAATCCCGCGCCGGGCTTTCCGACCTGGCCGCGCAGCAGCATCAGGTTCACGATCTCCTGTATGTTCGCCACCGCGTTGCGATGTTGCGTCAGTCCCATGGCCCAACAGAAGATCGTGCGCTCCGAGTCGGCAAAGATCTGCGCGGCCTCTTCGATCTTTTCCCTTGTGACATCGCTCTGCTCGACAATCTCATTCCACGAAACAGCCTGCAGAGCTGAAACAAATTCATCAAACCCGGTCGTGTACTGCGCGATGAAATCGCGATCGAGCGAGTCTTCCAGCGCGAGCACCGCCTTCGTGATCCCTTTCAACAGCGCCACATCGCCGTTGATTCGCACCTGAAGAAACAGGTTTGCGAGCTCCGTTCCCGATCCGAGCAGGCCGAGAACGTCCTGCGGATGTTTGAAGCGCGTCATGCCGACTTCCGGCAGCGGATTGATGTGGACCAGTTTGCAGCCGCGGCGTCTGGCGCGCTCGAGCGACGTCAGCATACGCGGGTGGTTCGTGCCGGGATTTTGGCCAATGACAAAGATCGCCTGCGCTTCTTCGAAATCTTCGAGTGTGACAGTTCCCTTTCCGACGCCGATCGTTTCATTCAACGCAGATCCGCTCGATTCGTGACACATGTTCGAGCAGTCGGGCATATTGTTGGTGCCAAACTGGCGCACGAGGAGTTGATAAAGAAACGCGGCCTCGTTGCTGGTGCGTCCCGAGGTATAAAAGATTGCCTGGTCAGGATAGTTGAGTGAGTTCAGCTCGCGCGCAAGTAGCTCGAAAGCATCGTCCCAGCTCACGGGCTCGTAATGACTCGCATCACGATTCAACAACATCGGGTGCGTGAGTCGACCCTGTGCATTCAACCATTGATCGGATTGCTGCAAGAGCTCGGCGACGCTCCACTGTTGAAAGAACTCGGGCGTGACGCGCTTGGTTGTCGCTTCGTCGGCTATGTGCTTCGCGCCGTTTTCACAAAACTCGAAGTGCGAGCGCTCGCGATCGGGCTCCGGCCACGCGCAACCAGGACAGTCAACGCCACCGGTCTGGTTAACCTTTAACATCGTGCGCATACCACGCACGAGCCCCATCTCCTCCGAGAGAGTTTTGACGGCGGTGATTATCGCCGGCGCTCCACCGGCAGCTTTTGGTGTCTTCGTTTGCTCTGACATCCGTTTACCAGATTATAATCTGCGTACCCTATGTTAAAGCCTGACAAGGAAAAAACTATATGACCCTGCCGCGTCCCTTTCGGTCGCTCTTTATCTTCGTACTTTCTCTTTCAACTTTCGCAATCATCGCCAACGCCCAGATCAAGCCGGGCCGCGATCCCAATCAACCGATCGATCAGGAGTACACCAACAAGATTCGCGAGTATACAACCGCGCCGTACTTCAACTCGCCGCTGACCGATTACCTGCCCGCTTCGCCTGACATTCCGACGCCGAAAGCCGTGCTCGGCGATGTTGCGGGTGCGCCTGGTAAGTTGCCGTATGCAGAAGACGTTTACAAGTACATGCGCATGCTCGAGCGCGCGAGCCCGCGCGTGAAAGTGTATTCCATCGGCACCACCGAAGAAGGACGCGAGATGATCGCGGTGGCGGTCGCTTCCGAGCAACTCATTTCAAAACTCGAGGAGAATCGCGCCCGGCTCGCGAAGCTTGCCGATCCGCGCACCATCAACATGGACGAAGCCGAAGCGGATCGCCTCGTCGGCGCTTCGTTTCCAGTCTATTACATCACGGGCGCGATTCACTCGCCCGAAACCGGTTCGCCCACCGCGTTGATGGAGCTGGCGTACCGGCTCGTCGTCGATAACAGCCCGTATGTCAAGTCGATCCGCGACAATGTTTTGACTTTGATCACGCCGGTGGTCGAAGTGGACGGCCGAAATCGCATGGTCGATGTTTACAACTGGCACCTCGCGCATCCCAACCAGAACTGGCCTTCGCTGATCTACTGGGGCAAATACGTCGCACACGACAACAACCGCGACGCGATCGGCCTGTCGCTGAAACTTACGCGCAATGTGATGAACACGTATCTCTCGTGGAAACCGCAGGTGCTCCACGATCTGCACGAGTCGGTCCCGTATCTTTACGACAACACGATTGGCGATGGTCCATATAACGCGTGGGTCGATCCGATTCTGACTGACGAGTGGCAGATGATTGGCTGGAACAACGTTTCGGAGCTGACGAAGTTTGGCATGCCCGGCGTGTTTGCGCATGGCAACTTCGACACGTGGTCGCCCGGCTACCTGATGTTCATCGCTGCCACGCACAACGGCATCAGCCGCTTATATGAAACGTTTGGCAACGCGGGCGCCGATACGATCGAGCGGACGTTGTCGCCGAACGAATACCAACGCACCTGGTATCGTCAGAACCCGCCGTTGCCAAAAGCGAAGTGGTCTCAGCGAAACAACAATAACTACCAACAAACCGCGTTGTTGACGACCATGCATTACTTCGCCAACAACGGGAAACTGTTCCTCAAAAACTTTTACCTGAAGAGCAAACGTTCGATCGATAAGCCGAAGACCGAAGGCCCGGCGGCGTACGTTCTGCCCGGCAACGAACTGCGTGCCGGCAATCAGGCCGAGCTGCTGCGAACGTTGCAGGCACAGGGCGTCGAGATCAGCAAAGCAACCGCGCCGTTCACGGTCGCCGTCAAGCGAAAAGCCGGATCGGAATCAGCAAAACCGGCTGCGAGTCCGAGTCCGGCGGCGTCTCCGACTCCGGTCCCAAAGACAGAGGATCGAACCTTCCCGGCCGGCAGTTACATCGTCCGCATGGACCAACCGTACAGCCGCATCGCCGATGCGTTGCTCGACTATCAATACTGGGCGCCCAACGATCCGCAAACT
>DATHTI010000184.1:0-3825 GCA_035463335.1 Pyrinomonadaceae bacterium
GCTTTATCACGTTCGGCCGCTGGGAATGGGAGGCACGCCGCAACACTTTCAAGCTCCGACTCAACAGCGCTGCCGACGAGCTCGAGATACTTACACCACCTTCAGAAACAGCCGACGAGACTCCCGGACCTGAGCAGTCAGAAGAAAACCAGCCCGATCCGTCGCTCGCGGGAATTCACGTCGGGCGCAGAGTGCCTGTCTATCGCAAGCTCGGTGACTTCAACTCGAAGCGCGTGCGCGAGATCGTTCACGCCGTTCTCTCCCTCCTGAACAACAAAGCGATCGAGGAAACACTACCTGCTGATCTGCGACACCGCGCGAAGTTGATCGGGCGCGCCCAGGCACTGCGCGAGATCCATTTCCCGCCGCCGGATGTGTCGATGCTCGACTACGAACAATCGAAGAGCGCAGCGCACGTGCGCATGATCTTCGAAGACTTTTTCTGGGTGACGTTTGCGATCGGCCTCAAGCGCGGTCAAAGAGAGAAGGAAGTGAAAGCAACGCCGCTGCGTATCGATAAGAGTGTCAAAGATCACATCGCCTCGGTGATGCCGTTCAAACTCACAGACGCACAGCGAAGAGTCACCAGACAAATTTTTAAGGACATGCAGTCGAGCGCGCCGATGAATCGCCTGCTACAGGGCGACGTCGGCAGCGGCAAAACGATTGTCGCCGTCATCGCGATGATCGCGGCGATGGAGAATGACCTGCAAACCGCGTTGATGGCGCCGACCGAAATCCTCGCCGAGCAACACGCGCGCAGCATCAAGCGCCTGCTTGCCAAAACTCCGTATCGCATCGAGATGTTGACCGGATCCCTGCGCGCCGCCGAAAAACGACACCTGCAAAATGCATTGAAGGAAGGCGAGGTGCACGCGTGTGTCGGTACGCAGGCGCTGATTCAGGACGCAGTCGCGTTTGAGAAACTCGGACTCGTGGTGATTGACGAGCAGCATCGTTTCGGTGTGATGCAGCGAGCGGAGCTACGGGCGCGCGGGCTCAATCCTGATGTGCTCGTGATGACTGCTACGCCGATTCCGCGTTCCCTTGCGATGACGGTTTACGGAGATCTGGATGTGTCGATCATCGACGAGCTGCCGCCCGGACGCACGCCGGTCGAGACGCTCGTCTTTGGTGAAGACCAGCGCCAGGAAGTGAAACGATTGATCACGCGCGAGGTCAAAGCAGGACGGCAGGTTTACGTCGTTTACCCGCTCGTGGAAGAGTCTGAGAAGATGGATCTCAAGGATGCGACCCGCCGTTACGAGTACTTGCGCGACACCGTTTTTCCGAGGCTTCCGGTGGGGTTGTTGCACGGCAAGATGAAACAGGCTGAGAAAGAAAAAGTGATGAGTGCGTTTGTCGCGGGCGAGATCAAGATTCTTGTTTCGACGACTGTGATCGAGGTTGGTGTAGACGTTCCGAATGCGTCGGTGATGATCGTGGAACATGCGGAGCGCTTTGGTTTGTCGCAGCTTCATCAATTGCGCGGGCGTGTTGGTCGTGGCGCTGAGAAGAGTTACTGCATATTGCTGACTAGCGATAAGAAGACCGCGGTCGCTGAGGAACGGCTGGGCATCATGGCTCAGACCAGCAACGGATTTATCATCGCCGAGAAGGATCTCGAGCTGCGAGGGCCGGGCGAGTTGTTGGGGACGAAGCAATCCGGACTGCCGGAGTTTCGCATCGGAAACATCGTGCGCGATCAGGCGATACTGGAGCAGGCGAAGCAGGAAGCTGAGTTTTACCTCGCAAAGGCGAAGTCAGTGGTGACAGCAAAGATGGTTACACGGATTAAAGCGGATCCACG
The DNA here is from genome assembly GCA_035463335.1 of Pyrinomonadaceae bacterium. Taxonomy (GTDB): domain Bacteria; phylum Acidobacteriota; class Blastocatellia; order Pyrinomonadales; family Pyrinomonadaceae; genus PSRF01. The sequence continues at coordinate 1,811 of DATHTI010000184.1, forward strand.
CTTCGGATTAGCACAGATCGGATAACAGGATGCGGATCATTGCGGGAGCGTACAAGGGGCGGAATTTGAAGAGTCCGCCATCGCTGAATGTGCGGCCGACGTCGGACCGGTTGCGGGAGACGCTCTTCAATGTCATCGCACCGCGTATCGAGGATGCCCGGTTTCTGGATTTGTGCGCAGGGTCGGGTGCGGTGGGGATTGAGGCGCTGTCACGTGGGGCGAGCCATGTGACGTTTGTCGATCGGTCGCGGCGAATGTGTAAGTTGATCGAGGCGAATGTCGAGCTATGCCGGATCCCGGAGGAGCAGTGGGATATTTATTGTTCTGAGGCGAATGAGTTCTTAAGGCAATCGAAGGACGAACGCTGGGACATCGTCTACTTCGATCCGCCGTATAAAGAGGACTACCTCAAAACGCTTCAGTTACTCAGCAACAACGACCTCGTGATCGCCGAGCATCATCACAAAACCAATCTGCCTGAATCCGTGGGCGATCTACAACGGACTCGTATCCTCAAACAAGGCGACTCGGCCCTGAGCTTTTTTAACCACAGATTACGCTGATTTTTTCTTGATCCCGTCACGCGGGATCTAATGTGGCCTTATCAACCCTCTATCGTACTCATCGCCGTTACGGCGCGCTTTTCGTACGCCGCAATGGTGGCGATGTTTTTCTTCTCCACCTCCGTCAACGCGGCCTCGGTGAAGTTTGGATCGGCCTTGTACCAATCAAAACTCGAGAAGTATTTCTGGAGCCACGGTTCTTTGAAGACCTTGCCGTGACGCGCGTAAATCTCCTGTCGCATCTGGCTCGCGTCTTCGATAAACAACCCTTCGAGCAACGCGCGCGTGATCGGCTTCGTGCTCAGCTCCTGGTGAATCTTGTTCTCATATTTGACGATCGTCTCGACGTTGAGCTTGTCGTTGCCGGAAAGCTGTTCGTCTTTGAAGTTCTCGTCCGGCTGGTACCACGGCTGAAACCAGAAATATTGCTGCAACCATTCCGCCTTGAACATGCGACCATGCCGCGCATATACCTCATTTCGCAGTAGTCGCAGCTCGTGCAGGCTCAACCCGTGCAGCATCTGCTCATTGATCGTACGGTTTTCGAAGAACTCCATATCGCCCGGCAGCAGCGCAACATTGCGCTGCTTCTTCTGCGCGTCACTCAGGATCTGGAGGTTCTTGCGCTCGATGGCAGTGAGCTTTTTCGCGTCGTACTTGTCGCTGGGAAAGTACCAGTAACGCTCTTCGAAGTACTGCTGTAACCACGGCTCGTCGTTGAAACGCTTGCCGTGAATCGCTTCTACTTCCGCGAGCAACACTTTCCACTCAGCGCCACTGTGCTTGCCGAGCTTTCGCGGCGTGATCTGGCGATCGCGCCAGTAACGCATGTCGCCCGGTTGAATAAACTCGTGTTTGGAAGCTTCGGCGATGCGGATCAGATCGAGATTGCGGCGCTCCATGTCGTTGAGCATGGAGTTTTTGAAATCCGGATTGGGCTTATACCACGGCTGTTCCTCGAGGTAGACCTTGATCTCGCTGTCTTTGAAGACGCGACCGTGACGGCCGAAGATGATCCCGCGCAGCAGCTTGAGCTCGTACATTTCCAGTTTCTGGATCTGAACTGGTTTGAGGGAAGTCTTGCTGAAGTCGAGATCTTTCAGAGGCTCAAGGAGATCCTGGGCCATGGCGGCACAGGAGAATAGACAGATCAAAACGAGGGGAGCCAAATATCGGGAGCGAACAAACATGGGTTCCTCACTTTTTAACCACGGATAAACGCGGAAAAGACGGATTTCAACCGAAGATATCGCGGACTTTATCGACCAAACCTTTGCTTTCGAGGTCTTTGTTTTCAACTTCTGCTAACTGCTCGAGCAGGCGACGCTGTTCGCGCGTCAGCGTGGTCGGCGTGATACCAGTCACTGAAACAAACAGGTCGCCTCGACCACGACCGCCGAGCGCCGGCATGCCCTTTCCTCGCAATCGGAAGACGGTGCCGGTCTGAGTACC
>DATHTI010000185.1:0-8447 GCA_035463335.1 Pyrinomonadaceae bacterium
GACGACTCACGTCGTGAAGCAAGTCAGCGCCGCGCTGCGCAGCGAGCGCGAAGTCCGTCGCGCCCGCGATATCAACTTTCGCTGTCGCGGCGTGATGCTTCTTGGCTCCGCTTTTCCTGTGCTCGCGGTGCACGATGGCGACGAGTGGAAACGCAAACTCGAGCCGTCCGTCGGAGACTTTGTTTTCAACGAAGTCGCAGATTACGAAGTAACTGTCTCGACAAACCAGAACGTTGAGGTGTTCACTTCCGGCACCGAAACAGGTCCGCGCAATGAGAAGACCGGACAAACGTTCACGGCTTCCGCGTTGCGCGACTTCGCGATCCTCGCCGGACGCGGCCTGAAGAGCGAGCACACGGAAGTTCAAGGCGTTAACGTCCGGTCGATCTATCTCGCGGAGCATGAGCGTGTCGGGAAACGCGCGTTGACTGTCGCTGCTAACTCCCTCCGCGTCTTCACGTCGCTGTTTGGACCACTGCCTTTCAAGCAGGTCAGTATCGCGGAAGCGCCACTCGTCGCCGGACTCGGAAGCTGCGAGTTTTCCGGCTTCAACGTCATCGCGAGCGCATTCTACGTTGATTTCGACTCGCCCGCTGTACGCAATCTGCCCGAGATCATTCGCGAGCAACGGCCGTCGGTCGAGGAGAGTCTCGAATGGGCCGTCGCTCATCTCGTCGCGCATCAATGGTGGGGCGCGGCCGTCGGCAACGATCCCGCACGCGAGCCGCTGCTCGACGAAGCACTCTCAGGCTGGTCCGCGCTGCTCTACTACAAAAACATCTACGGCGAAGAAAAAGCGACCGCTGTACTCAACGATCAAGTCAAGGGCGTCTATCGTCTCTATCGCACTTTCGGTGGCGACGACATGGACGCCAATCGTCCCTCGCGCGACTATCGCAACACCTTCCAGTACGCTGCCATCGTCAGCGCCAAAGGCGCGCTGATGTTCGTTGACCTGCAAAAGACGCTTGGTGAAGAGAAGCTCTTCGCGGCCCTCCGCAATTACTACCAGGCGAACCTCTTCGAGATTGCCCAGCTCGAAGACCTGCGCATCGCCCTTGTCGCCGAAGCTCCGGTTGAACAAAGGCGAATGATTGGTCGTACATTTACCCGCTGGCTGACAGGCAAGCGCGGTGACGAAGACATCGCACCGCCGGATGCGGAGTTGGCCACAACGCTCGGACTCCCCTCGAAGCAAAATCCCCAAAAGTCGGGTGATAAGAACGCGTTCAACGCGCTTGCGAAGGTGGGTAAATTCTTTTGGCAGCAAGTAACACGAATTCGTTAACGATTGAGAAGAACACTGAGCGCCTCGGATGGCTTCTGGACGATTTGTTCAGAGTGCCGATCCTCGGCTGGCGCTTTGGGCTCGATGCGTTGGTTGGTCTAATTCCCGGAATCGGCGACACAGGCACCGCGCTCGCTTCGTTTTACATTCTCGCTTCGGCAGTGCGTCATGGTGTTCCGAAGATCACGCTACTGCGAATGGGGTTGAATATCGGTTTTGACTATCTGCTCGGAGCGCTGCCGCTCGTTGGTGACGTGGCGGATGTATTCTGGAAATCGAATCAGAAGAACATCGCGTTGCTTCGGAAGCGGGCTACGGTGTCGGCGGAAGAAGCGCGGGCCGGAACCATGAGTGATTGGATTTTTGTTGGTGGGATCATGGTTTTGTTGATTGGGTTGGGACTAGCGAGCGCTGTTGTGAGTATTTACCTTCTAAGTAAGCTTTTGACAGGATTTCAGTATTGACAAGATTACAGGATGAATCCTGTTCATCCTGTAAATCCTGTCATCCTTCCTGTCTAATTAATCACTCGTTCTAAAGCTGTCTTGAGCATATCGAGTCCGCGCTCACCTGCGGCGAAGCTTCTCAACTTTCCTTCGGCATCAAACAGGTAATACGCAGGCACGAAACCCTGGTCATTCCCAAACGCATCTTTCAACTTGTGTTCGTTATCAACCGCGACAGGCTCGCTGATGCCATACTTCGCAATCAGATCGCGCACGGCTTCGACGTCGGTATCAGCCTCGTAACGCGGCATGTGAATACCAATCACACGTAAACCTTGTTCTCTCTTTTCATCACGCCATTGCGCGACGCGCGGCAGGTTGTCTTTGCAAATCCCGCAGCTCGCCGACCAGAAGTGAACGAGTGTCGGATGGCCCGTCACCTCCGACTCAACATGAGCCTGCGTCCCGCCAAACCACTCCGTTGCGCCTTCCAATTTGGGCAACTGTGTTCCAATCTTCATCGCCATTGCTGTGTTCCTATTTATCCGCAGATTACGCAGATTACAAAGATCTATCTGCGTAATCTGTGGATCGGTTCAATTAGTTCAACGTTTTCTGGCCGGGCTTCCACTCAGCCTGGCAAAGACCACCGGTCTGCAACGCCTGAATCACGCGCAGCGTTTCCTCAGCCGAACGACCAACGTTCAGATCGTGCACGACTTTGTAACGAAGAATGCCTTCCGGATCGATCACGAACAAACCACGCAGCGCGATGCCGCGGTCTTCGATCAGAACGCCGTAATCAGCCGACACCTTCTTCGTCGCATCAGCCGCCAACGGGTATTTCAAACCGGAAACTCCACCCTTGTCGCGATCTGTGTTCAGCCACGCGCGGTGCGAGTAAACCGAGTCAGTAGAAATGCCGATGATGTCAGCGCCGATGTCTTCGAAGTCCTGGTAACGATCGCTGAAGGTCGTCAACTCCGTCGGGCAAACAAACGTGAAATCCAGTGGATAAAAAACGAGCACGAGCCACTTGCCGCGATAGTCGGAAAGCTTCACCGGCTCGTTCAATTTCTCCATGTTCTTTGTCGAGGCCATTTCAAAATCCGGCGCCGGCTGGCCCACCATCGCCTTCTCTGCTGCTACTGCTGTTGCTGCTGTCATGTATCCTCCCAAGTAATTTGAATTGCTATTAATCGTGTGAACCTGCGCAGCAGTCGGCGCAACGTCCTCTCAACGTCAGGTGAACCGACTGCGGTTTAAAATGTGATTTCCGAGCGGCGGCGTTCATAAGCTTTGTGGTGTCGGGCAGATCGAAATCGACCAGCTTTCCACAATCGTTACAGATCGCATGATCGTGACGATCGATTTCGCGATCGTAGCGGCTGGCGCTGTCACCAAAATTTATCTCCAGAACGAGCCCGGCTTCCTTCAGGTAACGCAGGGAGTTGTAAACGGTTGCGTAGCTGATACCGGGCAGTCGCTGGCGAGCCGCTTCGAAGATGTCGCTGGCTGTCGGGTGGTCGTCGCGTTCCTGGATCACCTGAAAGACCGCCTCTCGTTGCGGCGTCAGCTTCGGTTTTGGCTTTGCTTCTTTCACAATGGATTTAGACTAATTCTAAATCGAGGATTTGTCAACTGCGGATGAAGCGGATCAAAGCCGCGGATTTTTTCGAGCGAAATCGATGATTTTATCGACGTAGGTTTCGAAGGAGGGGCAGCGGATGCCGTGGGGCGCGAGGAGCTCCCGGGCCTGGCTGGTGTCGTAAAGTTGTTTGACGAAGAAGTAAGGAACGGCGCTGTGTGGCAAGCCTGTGATCTTTGGTGAGGGCGGCAGCATCAGGAAGAAACGTACCCACTTCATGGGCGCGGTGAGCTTCGATTTGTGCCCGTCGATGGATTTCGCGATCGCATTGAATAGCTGGTTCGTCGTGAGCGGCGCAGGGTCGGCAAGCTGAAGAGTTTTGCCGATTGCACGCTCGTCGAATGCGAGTGCAGCCATGCTATCAACCACGAAATCAACGGGCACGAGATTCAAACTCACTCTGTGATTTCCGATATTGATCATCGAGAGCACGCTGGGCCAGCGCAGCAGGTAATGAATGAGGTAGTAAACGCCGTCGTACTTCCCTGTCTCGCCGGTGTTCGAATCGCCACACACAACGGCCGGACGATGAACCGTTACCGGCAAGTCTTTCTTTGCTGATTCGACTTCCAACTCCGCGAGATACTTCGATTGCTCATAATAATTTCGATAACCCGCGTCGTGACGAAGCTCCGTTTCGAGAATCACGCCCTCGCGTTTGCCCGCGACGTAACAAGTCGAGACGTGATGAAACTGCCGCAGGTGCGGCAGTGTCCGGGCCAGCTCGACTACATTGCGCGTGCCGCCGGCGTTAACGCGCATCGCCAGCTCTTCCTGAACCGCGAGATCGTAAACCGCCGCAAGATGAAACATGCGTGTCGTTTCGCGTTGGACCAATTCAAGATCCGCCGCGCTCAGCGCCAGTCGCGGCTCGCTGATGTCGCCCTCGACAAACTTAAACTCAGCCCGGTCTCTGCCGGTGAGTTGCGCGATCCGGGCAATCTCCTCGCGCGCACGACCAAGCAGCGACGGCTGCACGAGGAGGATAAAATCGCAAGCCTGGCGCGCGAGTCGATCGAGGAGCCGGTTCGCAATGAAGCCGGGAAAACCGGTTATGAAAAATGTCTCTCTATCCGGCATGGAATACCCTGAGTATAATTCACCGCTCACAAATCATCTGTGTAATCTGTGAATACAAGGTCAAAAAATATGAACCACCATTCGATGTACACACGCCGGACGGCGCTGGCTCTGCTGCTTTTCATCCTTGCGTTCCTTACTGGGGCGGCACAGGAGAAAAGCCAGTGTAACGTCAAAGTCACCCTCTTACAGGTCAACGACGTCTACCAGTTTGCTCCTGTCGATCAAGGCAAGGCCGGCGGGCTCGGACGAGTCCTGACACTCACAAAAGCAATCAGGCTCCAGAATCCAAACACACTGTTCCTGATGGCCGGCGATACGATCTCGCCGTCCGTTGAGTCAATCACTTACAAAGGCGCGCAGATGATCGAGGCGTGGAACGCAGTCGGTCTCGACTACGCGACGTACGGCAATCACGAGTTTGACTTTGGGCCAGACGTGCTCGTACAGCGCGTCAGCGAATCGAAGTTTGGCTGGATCGCGGCGAACGTTATCGACAAGCGAACGGGCCAGCCGTTTGGCGGCGCAAAACGTTCGGTGGTGCGCGAGTTTGGCGGCGTGAAGGTCGGGCTTTTCGGTCTCGTGCTTCCGGAAACGAAAACTACTTCGCGTCCGGGTGACAACGTCGAGTTTCGCAATCCATGTGAAACGGCGAAAGAAGTCGTCTCGGAGCTGCACGGCCAGGGCGTGAAAGTCGTCGTCGCTTTGACTCACCTTTCAATGCGCGAAGACAAAGAGGTTGCTCGTTGCGCTGGCGTTAACCTGATCATCGGCGGCCACGAACACAGCCTGCTCGAATCGCATGCCGGCAGCGCGCCTATCTTTAAGATGACTTCCGACGCGCGCGAGCTTGGACGCATCGATCTCAACATCACACCAGACGGCGAGCTCGACAGCATCGATTGGAAAGTTATCCCGGTAGACAGCACGACAAAAGAAGCACCGGAATTCGCCGCTGTTTATCGCAAGTATGCGAACCTGCTGGCTGAGCTGGCGAAGCCTGTCGGCCGCACGCGTGTCGCGCTCGATGCACGCAGTAAAGAAAATCGGACGCGCGAAACAAATGTTGGCAACTTCATCGCCGACGCATTTCGCAAAGCAACGGCGGCCGATATCGGTCTTATGAACGGCGGCTCGGTACGTGCTGACACGATCATCGGACCGGGAAGGTTGACGCAGCGAGACCTCCTGTCGATCCTTCCGTTCAAAAATAAACTGGTTAAAATCGAGATCACCGGTGCGACGTTGCGGGCGGCGCTCGAACACGGCGTCAGCCGCAGTGCTGAGGATGCCGAGCCGGGTGGGTTCCCGCAAGTTTCCGGTGTGAAATTCTCTTTTGACGCGACGCGCAGACCGGGCGCGCGGCTCGTCGATGTGACGGTAAACGGATTGCCGCTCGACGACGCGAAAAAATATACGTTGACGACCACGACGTTCATCGGGCTCGACGGCGGCGACGGCTACTCGATGTTCAAAGGCGCGACCGTGATAATTCCTCCCGAGCGAGCACCAATCGACGTGGATACCGTGCGTAAAGCACTCGGGACGCGGGCGATTGCTCCGAAGGTTGAGGGACGCATCAAACGTCTGGACGTAGCTCAGAAGTCTGCCGCAAACTGCAAGTAGTCCACAGATTTAGAATCTGCGGACCGAGGTGAGTTTTATGGACACCTACGACGACACAGCAGGAGCGAAACGCTACGAAGCCAACCAGCTCTTTCACGAGGCTTACGAGGCCCAGCTCGCACACGATTACGAGCGTGCGATCGAGTTGTATAAACGCTCGATCGAGACTTATCCGACCGCCGAGGCGCACACCTTTCTTGGCTGGGTTTACAGTATTCAGAAGCATTATGACGAGGCGATTGAGGAGTGTCTCGAGGCGATTCGAGTAGACGAGACGTTAGGCAATCCTTACAACGACATCGGCAGTTACCTGCTGGCGAAGGGTGATCCTTATGGATCCGTGCGCTGGTTCAAGCGCGCGTTACTGGCGCCGCGGTATGAGTCGTATGCATTTCCGCACTTCAATCTCGGGCGTGTTTATGAGGCGCGGCGGCGATTTCTGGAAGCGGCGAGGCATTACGGGTTGGCGCTCGAGCAGAAGCCTGATTTTACGGAAGCCGCGGTCGCATTGAGACGCATGCAGGCACGTTTGAATTAACCACAGATCACACGGATGGAGGCAGATTGATCTGTATTTTCTCACCGTGCTCGTCAACAGCAACGTAAATCACCTCAGCTTCAGTGACGCGCACGCGTTCGCTCTTTCCGAGTCGCTCTACTTCCACGATCACGCGGATTGTTATTGACGTCGTGCCGACGCGCACTGTCTCCGCATAAAAACTCACCAGATCACCGACGAATACAGGCTTGTGAAAAATCACTTCCTTCATCGCCACGGTCACGAATCGTTCCATGTGCGTGTGGCGATGCGCTTCGATGGCGCCCGCGGTGTCGATGTAACTCAGGATGACGCCACCGAAGATGGTGCCGCGTGAATTCGTGTCGCGCGGGAGGAGCGTGATGCGTATCGCCGGATCTTTGTGTTCGTGCATGGGCGCTATCCTAAAGCGGAACAAACAATCAGACAACGGTGTCTAAGCTGCCACTCCCCGTCAGAAACAGACCTGCCAGAAAGGTCGTGCGCGAATGGTCCTATTAGCACTGCTTCAGGAAAATGCGACAAGTAGCTTTGACGATCTCGGGAAGTTGCTGCTGTATGGCGTGGCAACGGCGGTTGTAATAGCCGTTGGGTTTACGGTTGTGCGTTTCCGGATGCGCGATAAGAAACCACCCACTTCAAACTTTATCAGTATCAGCTCGGACAAAGATCCGTCTTCATCCGTATAAATCGGTGGCCCAGCTTGTGATTGCCCGCTTGAGCTCGTCGAGTTGATTGTCGAAGAAGTGGCCCGCGCCCGGAATTACTACTAACCGCACCGGCACACTGGGCTCGAGCTCCGCGACCAACTTACGCAATTGCTCGACGTCTCCAAACTCGTCGTGCTCGCCGTGGACCAGCAGCAGCGGCTTGCGACACTGAGCCAGAAAACTGAAGTCATACTTTTCGAGCGGCGTGCCGATCCCGATCAAAAATGCCACGCGCGGATCTTGAATAGCGACTTCCAACCCGACTCGGGAACCAAACGAAAATCCACACACCGTTATCCGCGATCCCGGATACTGCTGCGACAGATAATCCAACCCTGCGCGAACGTCATCTCGCTCGCCTCGGCCCTCGTCATGTTCGCCCGTGCTCTGGCCGACGCCGCGAAAGTTGATACGCAGTACGGTAAGTCCCGCATCGTTTAACGCCGCGGCTGCACGAAACACAACCTTATTGTGCATCGTGCCGCCGCCCAGTGGATGCGGATGTAGGACCAGGGCCACGCCCTTCGCTGCGCCCTGGCGAGGCTCTTTCAGAATTGCTTCTAACTGGCCGTGCGCTACAGGTATGAAAAGATTACCGGCTGGATACATCAGCGCCGCACTAACTATTCTTCGCCTTCGGTCGCAGCAGCTTCGGATTCGCCGCCCGAGCCCTGCTCACCGGTTGCTTCAGCGCCGCTCATGGTTTCCGATGTTTCGTAGCCTTCTACTACTGCGGGCGAAGCCGTTGACGTAGTCTTCCTGGCCCTCTTCTTCGTGCCTTTAGTGCTTCTCTTTCCAGCTTTCTTTGTGGATTTCTTTGCCGCTTTCTTTGCTGCTTTCTTTGTACCCTTACCGCCTCCACCTTTCTTCGTCGACTTCCTGGCTGCCTTCTTGGTGGTCTTCTTAGCGCCTCCCCGGGACTTCGATTTTGACGCGCTCTTCTTTGTACCCTTACCGGCACCTTTGCGCGCGCCTCTGGACTTCTTGGTTCCTTTTTTGGCTGCCATTGCGTTCGCTCCTTATATGTATTTGAGTTTGGCTCAACGTAGCAAAATAATTAACGACTGTCCACGATGTTTTTCTTCTTCTCTCTTAAGATCAAAAAGCAAGA
>DATHTI010000186.1:0-11725 GCA_035463335.1 Pyrinomonadaceae bacterium
TCAGTTGGTCCATAGGCATTGCAGAATAGTCGTCCAGTGGTGGCCCAACGGGTGACCAGTTCAGCCCAGCAGGCTTCACCCGCGACGACGATCGTGCGCAACGCGGGGAATTCGGCCGGCGGAAGTAGTGCGAGGACCGAAGGCGGGAACGTGACTGTCGTGATCTTTTGGTCTCGCAATAACGCGATTAAACGATCGCCCGGCATCAGGTCTTCGCGCGGCGCAATGACAAGGGCCGCGCCGCACAACAATGCCATCGCCAATTCAGTCACTGAGGCGTCGAAGCTAAGGGCGGCGAATTGCAACACGCGACCGGACTGTCGTACGTCGAAGGCGCGGATTTGCGCCGTTGCCAAATTGCACAGGCCACGATGAGCGATGACGACGCCCTTCGGTGTGCCGGTTGAGCCGGAGGTGTAGATGACGTAGGCAGCGTTTTGTGGCGTAGTGTTGGTGTCGAGGTTCTCGTCGGAATAAGTCTTTTCGGACTTGTCGAGATTTATAATCGTTCCGTTGTAAGCAGGAAGAACGTCGAGCAACTTCTCTTGCGTAAGCAGCACCTCGATGCTCGAATCTTCGATCATGAAAGCCAGACGCTCGCGCGGGTAAGCCGGATCCATTGGAACAAAGGCGCCACCCGCTTTGAGAATGCCAAGAATCCCTACGACCATCTCGATTGAGCGTTCGACACTGATGCCAACAAGGGTTTCCGGTCCGACTCCAAGCGTGCGCAGGTGATGGGCCAGGCGATTCGCTCTGCTGTTCAGTTCGCGATAGCTCAAGCTCTGATCGCCAAAAACTACGGCCTCAGCGTCAGGCGTCTGCTTGACCTGTGCTTCGAAGAGCTGGTGGAAACACTTATCAAACGGAAAATCGTGCGCAGTGTCGTTCCACTCGACTAATACCTTTTGTCTTTCAGCTTCCTCGAGCAAGGGCTCCGTCTCGAGCGGGCCAGCGACATTACTAGCCATCGCGGCCAGCACGCGCTCGTAATAACCTCGAATGGCCTCGGCCTGTGCGGCGCTCAGTTTCTTTGGATCGACCGCTACACGCAACAGCACACGCGAATTCAGAACGTGAGTCATGAATCCCGCATTGAGCGCGAAGTTCGTCTCTTCATAACCCTCAGCCTGTCGCAGTACCTGCACGTCGCCTGAGCCGAGCACTCCATCGAGTACGTGATAATGAACGTAGTTGAAGGTAGTTTCGAAGAACGACGGCGTATTTAACTGCTCCTGAATCGCCGGCAATGGATAACGTCTGAACGGCAGCATATTGCGCTCGGCGTTGAACGTCTCACGCACAAACTCGGTCCACGTTCCCGCGCGAACCTGTTGTCGAAAAGGAATGACGTTGAGGAACAAGCCGCGGATCAGATCGCCATCCGGCTCTTCGGGCCGCCCGTTGGAAACCACGCCGGTAATGACGTCTGACTGGCCCATCAACATGCTCATCACCTTGAGGTGCGCGGCGAGCAGCACACTCTTGATAGGCACGGCGGCATTCACGGCCAAACGGTGCAGACCTTCGGAGACCTCGTCAGGAATATGGACCACGAGGTTCAGCGCCCGCTCGCGACTGCCCCCGGCCGACTCCGAATACCAGGGCGAGATCTCTGCGATCGTGGCATCGCTCAAATTCTCCTGCCAGAAGCGTCTTGATTCCTCCGATTTCAGCGCCGCTTGTTCGAGGGCAATGAATTCACGGAACGAGGTCGCAAATGGCTTCTGCTCGGGCAACGTCTCGTTTCTTAGGAGGGCAAAGTAAACCTGAAAGATCTCTGCGAGCGTGGATTGCAAACTCCAGCCGTCGAGAATTGCATGGTTCTCAGTTAACGTGAACTGGAATGTGTCGTCGCCCGTGCGGTGGATATGAAATCGCAGCAGGGGTGGTCGCGATAGATCGAACCGGTGCTGTTGCTCGCTTTCAACGTAGGCATTGATCACTTCATCCTGTTCGGCAGGAGCAAGATGCCTGATGTCTTCGAATTCGACCGGCAGTTGGGCTTCTTTGTGGACCAGTTGCAGGGGTTCTGAATATGACGAGAGGTCGAACGAAGTCCGCAGCACATCATGTCGCGCGACAACGTGCTGCACCGCGCGTACGAAAACCTCTTCGTTCAACTGCGCCTGGAGGTGATAGCTGTTGATGTTGTGATAAACAGAAACGCCTGCCGTTGCCTCAAAGTGATAAAGCATGCCCGACTGCAGCCGGCTGAGCGGGTAAGCATCGACTACACCTTCGGGGAGTTTTAGTTTGTCCGCTTTACTCAACAGACTGAATGGCTCGCTGCGCTCGGCGGCTGAGACCGTTCCGTTGGTCGCACTCGCGTGCGCAAGCTCGCGAATGGTCTGGTATTGGAATAACTGCTGTAGGGTGAAATTCAAGCCCCGCTCTCTCGCAAGACTCAACACATTCACGCTGCGAATTGAATCGCCGCCGAGTGCAAAGAAGTTGTCTCGCACCCCAACACGCTCGACTTTCAGCACTTCCGCCCAAACGCCTGCGAGTATCTGCTCCGCTTCCGTTTCAGGCGCGACATAAGCCTCACCGAGATCGAGTCGCGAATCTTCCGGTGGGGGCAAAGCGCGTCGATCGACTTTGCCGTTCGTCGTCAGTGGAAGTCGATCGAGCAACACGAATGCTGATGGGACCATGTACTCCGGCAGTCGCTCTTTCATGTGACTGCGCAAGTCGCCGACGGTCAGCTCCTGTTCGTCAGCCGCAACAACGTAAGCAACGAGTCGCGTATCACCGTCATCCTCACGCGCCATTACCACGCTCTCGCTCACGCTCGTGTGCTGCGCCAGGACCGCCTCGATCTCACCCAGCTCGATGCGGAAGCCGCGTACTTTCACCTGTCGATCTACCCGGCCCAGGTACTCGAGGTCACCATTCGCCAGATACCGGCCGCGGTCACCAGTGCGATACAGGCGCGCGCCTTCCTCACCCCACGGATGTACGACAAAGCGTTCTGCCGTCAGTGCCGGACGGTGAAGGTAGCCGCGCGCGAGACCCGCGCCACCGACATACAGCTCGCCGGGCACGCCGATCGGCACCGGCTTTCGCGCTGTATCGAGCACGTAGATTTGCAGGTCTCCGATACGCTCGCCAATCACACTGCCCGCCCCGTTTGCGAGGTCACTTGCGCGGATTGGTCGGTAAGTGACGTGGACCGTCGTCTCCGTGATGCCATACATGTTGACGAGCAGCGGCCGCTCGTCGCCGTGCCGCTCAAACCATGGACCAAGGCTTTGCAGCTCGAGCGCCTCGCCACCAAAGATCACGAACCGCAAAGCCAACGGCGGTGCAGCGGCAGCATTGGGCCAACTGCTCTGCTCGGCGTGTATCAGTTGGCGAAACGCGGAAGGAGTTTGATTGAGCACGGTCACGCGCTCTTTGAGAAGCAGTTGATAGAACGCTTCCGGTTGGCGGCTTACCAGATACGGCACGATGACGAGCCGTCCGCCGTGAAGCAGCGCGCCCCAGAGCTCCCACACCGAGAAGTCGAATGCGTAGGAGTGAAAGAGGGTCCAGGTGTCGTCTGCGTTGAAGTTGAACCACTTGCTGGTCGCAGTGAAGAGACGTAGGACATTGGCGTGTGTGACGACAACGCCTTTGGGAGTTCCGGTCGAGCCGGAGGTATAAATAACGTAAGCCGGGCTTTCCCCGCACGGGCGCAAAGGCGCAGCACCGCTCGTTCTTTGCACCCTCACGCCCTCGCGCGAGGAACGCTCGTCCATGCAAACCGCTTGCACTGCCTTCAGCTCCGGCAACCTGTCAATCAACCGTCGCTGGGTCAACAGCACCGGCGGTTCCGCATCTTCGAGCATAAACGCAAGCCGCTCTTTCGGATGTTCGATATCGAGCGGAGCGTATGCGCCACCGGCTTTAAGGATACCGAGCACTGCGATCACCATCTCGATCGAGCGCTCCATGAAAATACCAACGAGTGTTTCTGGTCCAACTCCAAGCTCGCGGAGGTGTTGCGCAAGGTCGTCCGCGCGCTCGTTCAACTCACTATAAGTTAACTTTTCATCTTCGAGAAGAAGGGCTACGTTGCCGGGTGTGCGTTGCACTTGATCCTCGAATAACTCGTGCAGCAGTCGCCCCGGCTCGGCGTGTGGTGCGACTTCGTTCCAGTCGTATACGAGTTGTCGCTCTTCCGCGTCACTCAAGAGGGGCAGATCGAGAACTCGCTGGTCCGGGTTCTCGACGATCGCAGATAGCGATCGCTGGTAGTGTCCGAGCAGGCGCGTGATCGTCGTGTCGTCGAAAAGATCCGTGCTGTATTCGAGGGATCCGGCGATATTGCCGTTGCTCTCGAATAACTCGAACATGAGGTCAAACTTAGCGGTCCGGCGCTCAACGTCGAGCGACACGAGTCTCAGTCCTCGCTGATCGATGCCTGCTCCGGGCGCGTTGTGCAACGCAAACACCACCTGAAACAGCGGCGTGTGGCTCAAGCTTCTTTCAAGCTGCAATTCTTCGACGATCTTTTCAAACGGCACATCCTGGTGCTCCTGCGCATCCAGCACCACGGACCGAACACGTTCGAGCAGCTCGCGGAAGGTGGGATTGCCGCTTAGATCAGTGCGCAGCACGAGTGTATTGACGAAGAACCCGATCAGGCTTTCGGTCTCGACGCGGTTACGATTGGCGACGGGTGAGCCAACTACGATGTCTGTCTGCTCCGTGTAACGCGACAGCAGGGTTTGCCATGCAGCGAGCAGCAACGTGAATAGCGTTACATTCTCGCTGCGCGCCAGCTTGTTCAACTGTTCGGAAAGTTCACGCGGCAATGCGAACTTCTGTCTCGCGCCGTGATGTAATCGGATCGACGGTCGCGGACGATCGGTCGGCAACTGTAGCGTGGTCACATCGTCGAGTTGTTTTTGCCAGTACGCGAGCTGTTTTTCCAGCACGTCTCCGATGAGCCACTCGTGTTGCCAGCGCGCGAAGTCGGCGTATTGAATCGGCAGCTCGGGGAGCATTGGGTCGTCACCTTTTGAAAACGCCTCGTACAGTGACACCAGCTCGTTAATCAGCACGCCCATGGACCAGCCGTCGGAGATGATGTGATGCATCGTCAGCGATAACACGTGAACTTCAGCTCCGAGACGCAACAACTTCACCCGCAGCAATGGTCCAGTCGCGAGATCGAACGGCCGCCAGGCTTCTTCTTCCAGTGTTTCACGAATGATTTCTTCCTGCGTCGTTGCGTCTTTGCGTGAGACAGCTTCTTCAAAATCCAATTTCTCCATCCGCAGCTCGACATGCGGCTTAATCACCTGCACCGGCCTGTTGTCCTGAAACTGAAACGTCGTGCGCAGCGTCTCGTGTCGCCGCACCATGAGCTCGAAACTGCGCTCCAGCGCCGCCACATCAAGCGCTCCTTGCAGACGGACCGCGGAGCTCACGTTGTACAGCGGAGTTCCGGGCTCGAGTTGGTCCAAAAACCACAGCCGCTGCTGCGCAAAGGACACGGGCGCTACGACCTGCCGGCTCGCCCGCTGTCGCAACAACTCGGCGAGCAGTGCACGCTTCTCGCGCGCTGAAGTCTCTTCGATGTTGATATCGATGGTGCTCACTCGCTCACCTTCTCCTCCGCCAACATCTCGGCCAGCAATGCATCCATCTCACTTTCGGAAAGCTCGTCCACCTTCGACAACAGATCACCCGCGCGTTGCGCGTCGATTCTTCTGCTGATTCCTTTGTGAATCGTCGCGTGACTTGCCTTCGGCTGTTGCTCGAGTTTTTCAATTGCAACCGCGAGCTCAGCGATCGTCGGAGCCTCAAACACAGAGCGCACCAGCAACTCCGTCTGTAACTTCTGCCGCACGCGCCCGATGACTTGCGTCGCGATCAGCGAATGTCCACCGAGCTCGAAGAAGTTGTCGTGAATACCGACGCGCTCGACTCCAAACACCTGCTTCCAGATCTCCGCAAGCTGCTCTTCGATCTGATTGCGTGGCGCAACGTAAGTGTGCTGCGCTCTTTGTTTCACTTCGTCGAGCGTCGGCAGCGCGCGCAGGTTGAGCTTGCCGTTGAGAGTGAGCGGGAGTTTGCGGAGGTGTACGAAGACGTTGGGTATCGTCTCTTCGATGATGCTGTCAGTCAAAAACGCGTGCAGCTCGGCGCTGTCGAGCTCCTGTCGCGACACGTAGTAAGCAATCATCGCGTCGTTGCCGCTCTTGTCGCGTGCGATCACGATCACGCTGTCACGAATCTGCGGGTGAACGTTCAGCGCGCGTTTGATCTCGTTCAGCTCGACGCGATGACCGTGATACTTGACCTGTTCATCCCTGCGGCCCACGTACTCGATGATTCCCTGCGGCAACCAGCGCGCGAGATCGCCCGTGCGATACATTCGGGCGCCCGGTGTGAAGGGATTATCGACAAATTTTTCAGCAGTGAGTGTCGCGCGCTTGAGATAACCGCGCGCCAAACCGTCGCCGGCGATATACATCTCGCCAAGCACGTTTTCGGCGACCGGGTTGAGCTCGTCATTGAGCACGTAGATCTGCGCGTTCGCAGCGGGCTTGCCAACCGGCACGAAAGCCTGCGTGTCTTCGTCTTGATTGAAACGGTGGGCCATGCAACCGACTGTCGCTTCGGTTGGTCCATATTCGTTGATGATCTCGACGTGCCCTGCGAAGCTTCGCAACACGGCATTCGCCAGCTCTGTTTCAAACTGTTCGCCGCCGACAATCAGTCTCTGGATACGTGACGACGAATTGTCGTGAATCTTCACTAACGCGAGATGGCTCGGCGTCAGCTTGAGCACCCCGGCTTTGTTGTCTTTCAGGATCTCTTCAATCGCCGAGGTGCCACCGTCTTCGCGATAGATCACGATGCGGTTGCCGGTGATCAGGGGCGTGTAGATCGACGTGACCGTGAGATCGAAGGCGAGCGACGAGTAGAGTGCAAATGCGAGCTTCTCATCACGCACGTATTGGTCCTTCGCCCACCAGATGTAATTGACGAGACTGGAATGCCGGATTTCGACGCCTTTCGGCTCCCCCGTTGAGCCCGAGGTATAGATCACGTAAGCGAGATCGTCAGGTGTTGCTTCGATGATTGGTGCCGTCGTGCTTTCACGCGCAATCGCCGGCCAATCAGAGTCCTTCGCGAGAACGAGTGGAGTCGCAGTGTCGGCGATCATGAAATCGAGACGTGAGCGCGGATGCGCCGTGTCGAAAGGCACGTAGAAGCCGCCTGCTTTCAACACGCCGAGTAGCGCGATGATCGTCTCTAGCGAGTGTTCTAGATAGATGCCCACGGGTACGCCTGGCTTGATTTCACGTGCCCGCAACCAGTTGGCTAGTTGGTTCGCACGATGATCTAGCTCGCGGTAGGTAAGGCTCTCGTTTTGAAACTCGATCGCGATGTGTGCCGGCGTTCGTTCGACCTGTTCGGCGAACAGATCCACGATGGTCTTGTGCTTCGGATAATCGCGCGCGGTGTTGTTGTACTCGACTACGAGCTCGTTCTTTCGCGACTCGGAGAGTAGCTCCAGTTGCGAGATCGTCTGATCGGGCGATTCAGACGCCGCGCGCAGAATTTCCTGTAGATGTTGGGCCAAAACCTCGATACTCTCGCGCTTGAAAAGCCCCGGGTTGTAATCAATCGCGCCGCTGATGCCCTCACTGACTGCCAGACTGAGCGTCAGATCATTCTTCAATCGCTTTACATAATCCGCGTTATCCGTGGTCTCGAGCACGACCATGAGATCAAAGAGCGGCATGCGATGCGGCAGGTGTTCGACATTCAGAAATTCTATGAGCCGCTCGAAGGAAAACTTCTGGTGCGCGTAGGCTTCGGCGAGTGTTTCTTTGATAGAAAGCAATATCTGCTTGACTGTCAGATCCGGAGTGACGCGCGTGCGCAAAGCGAGCAGCCTGTTCATCGACGTGCTGTAGTACGTGGTCGTGCCGGTGATAATGTCTTCATTGCCGGTGTATTTGAACAGGCAGACGTTGAACGCCATGATGAACGTGACGAACAGCAGTGATTCGTTGTTGCCCGTGAGCTTTTTCAGGCGCGCCTCCGTCTCCGTATCGAGCTGGAACAACAAGCGCTCCTTCTCAGTGACGGCGCGCGCTGAGCGATGATGGTCCAATGGCAAACTGGTGACCACCAGATCACCTGCGAACTTCTGCAACCAGTAGTTCTGGTCCTGTTCGAAATTCATGGGAGTCATTGTGATTTATGTCCACGCTTGCGCTGCGTGTACGAGTGTCTGTAGGTAATCCTGCTGTAATGATTTCTTCTGCTGGGGCTGGACGGTCGCAATCTCGAGTGTCAACAACCGGTGCGCGGTGGTCATGAATTCACGAAAGCGCTCGCGGCTGATGCCTTTGCCCATCAGGTATGGAATGATCCAGAAATCAAACGACCACTGCGGCAGCCAGACCGATTCGTTGATCTCGAGGAACATGCGATCGATGTGGTCCATCGCTTCCATGCTGTCCATCGTCGCGTGCTCCCAAACGAAGCCCTCGCCCTCGATCTGATACTTCACGCGCTCGTTCTGAATCGGCGTGCCCGGCTCGCAATACCACATCTGCGATCGGTAGTAGTCAGGCCGCGTGCTGCGAATGAAGTCGATCGTCTCTTGCACAGTCTCGTCCGTCTCGCCCGGAAAACCCGTGATAAACGATCCGAACGTGAGAATTCCGTTGCTCCGCAACATCTCGATTCCCTTCGCATACTTCTCCACCGTCGCTGACTTATTCATGTTGACGAGGATTGACGGCGATCCAGACTCGATCCCGAGAAACACGCCCTTGCAACCACTCTCGGCCATCAGGTCGATCGCTTCCTGATCGGAATTGCTGCAACGGAAATAAGAGAACCAGTTGAACGGATACTTCTTCCGGATCATCATCCGGCACAGATCCTTGAAGCGCGGAAACGGAACGTTGAAGGTGTCGTCGATGAACACGACATTCTGCACGCTGCCGAGCGTGAGTATCGAGTCGAGCTCACGTTCGAGAACATCGATGCTGAGCAACGTTAAAGCGCCCGCGCGTGACGGGTAGTTGCAGAACGAACACTTGAATGCGCAACTGCGGGCGGTGCGTGTTTGAATCGTGGCGCCGAGATCTCTACTGCCGCCGAAGTCTTTCCAGTCGATGAAGTTCGCATCGAGCGAATTGTTTTCCGGCACTGTCGTCGTGCGGCGCAGCTCCTTGCCTTCGTAGTAAGCGAGATTCGGAACGTCACTGAGATTTCCGCCATTCCTGAGACACTCAATTAGCCGCGCGAGTGTGAGCTCTCCCTGGCCTTCGAACACATAAATGTCTGCGCCCATGTCTTCGAGCGCGGTCTTGAGTGCGTCGCCTTGATAGTTGCGGGCGTGATTGTTAACGAGTGGACCACCGACAACGATCTTCACTTTCGGATTGTGCTCGCGAATGAACTCAACCATCTCCGTCACCGGCAGGTTCACAACGTAAAAAGTGGTTGTGATAGCGACGCAAAGAGGATCCCGCCGCAGGTACTCGATGAGCTGTTCCTTCTCGTATTGAAAGAGATTGATGTATTCGGCGGTGTGGCCGTTCCGGCGCAGAAAGTTGGTCAGGTAAGCGGCCGCAAGGTTCGGAATGTCGCCTGACTTCAGCTCTTCCCCGTTCTTGCCGGCGAGACTACGCACGTGGTTCAGCAGTCCGGGGTAATCGAGTTTTTTGCCGTCGAGGTTGACGAAGCTGAACTTGAGATCCCTGTACGCCTCAGAGTCTTCACCGTAAGTGTGCAGAAACTGCTCGTAACGACCGAATGGTACTTCGTTATACCCGATAACAATGCAATCGAGTTGCTGGTGCATCATGGCCTTTCTTCTCTGTGCAACCACAGAGAAATCTTAAAAGGAGAAGCTCTTACTTAGATCTGGAGTCGCCGTTGCGGCTTCAACGATTTGCAGCTCGTCCAGCAGCGCACGAGGATTTGCGACCATGCTGCCGAGCAGCATCTCGACGTGACGCAACATCGTCTCGATGTAACCCTTATCGAAACGCGCGCGGTCGTAGATCAGCTCCAGCGACAGCGCCGTCGTTCGCGGTTTGATCACGAACGCGAGGGGATAGTTAACTTCGATATCAAACTGCACATCACGTATTCTCAGCTTCTGGCTGCGCTCACCAAACGACACCTCGACCGGAAAGTTTTCAAACACAAAGATGCTTTCAAACAGCGGCACATGACGCGGCAACTCGCTCCACGCATGTAACTCCACGAGCGGTGTGTACTCATACTGCCGCGCCTCAAGCTGCTGCTCCTGCAAATCCTTCAGCCACGGCACCAGCGCCACGCCTTTCTTCAACTGCACGCGCACCGGCAAGGTGTTGATAAAAAGTCCGACCACTTTTTCGACACCGGGCAGCTCGGCCGGACGGCCTGAGACAGTTCCGCCGAAGAGAACATCGTCTCGGCCACTGTGCCTGCCGAGCAACAATCCCCACGCGCCCTGCAAGAGCGTATTCATCGTCAACTGGTGCTCCTGGGCCAACGTCTCGAGGTTGCGTGTCAAGGTTGCCGGAAGCGGACGCTCCTGTGACGCGTAATCTCGTTTGCCTGTTGAAGTAGTCAGCCCTCCGATTGGCGTCGGCGATGTAAAACCTGCGAGTGTTTGTCGCCAAAAGCTTTCTGCTTCTTTGAGATCCTGTGCGCGCAGCCACGCGATGTAGTCACGATACGCGAGTGGCTTCGGCAACTGTAATTCCTCGCCACCCGCGAAAGCTTCATAAAGCGCAAAGACCTCTCCCGTGATCCTCATCGCGCTCCAACCATCCATGAGCACGTGATGGTGGCTCCAGGTGAAGTGATAACTGTCTTCAGCCATTCTGATGAGACTCAAACGCATCAGCGGTGCCACCAGCAAATCAAAACCCCGCTCACGATCCGTTTTGAGATAGGTCTGCAAACGTTCCTTCTGTGCGGCCGCTGCGTAATGTCGCCAATCGTGTTCAACCCACGGCGAATCGACATGCTGCCGCACCACTTGCAGAGGCGTGCTGAGACCTTCCCAAACGAACATCGTCCGCAGTACGTCATGTCGTTCGACGACGCGCTCCCATGCCTGCTTGAAGGCTGCGATGTCGAGCTCTCCACTGAGTGCACAGCTCAGGTGCGACACATACATGCTCGAGGAATTGTCGTAGACACTGTGAAAGAGTATTCCCGCCTGCAACGGTGAGAGCGGATAGATCGCTTCAATCTCTTTCTTGGGACTGCCTGTCAGCGAAAGCGACGCGATCAACTCATCAAGCTGTGCGGGAGTTAATTCGGCGTCAGGAAAATCCGACGGAGTAAAGCCGCCGGCGTTTGGGCTCTGGCAGTGACGGATCAGTCGCTCCAGCTCTGCGACATATTCAGCCGCCAATTGGGTCACGGTTTCTGCGTGATGAATCTCCGAACTGTATTCCCAATTGATCTGCAACTCGCCGCCAACCACCGAGCAAACGAGCTGCAACTTGTACAGACGGTCAGCCGCGCCTGCTCGTAGCGGCCCGGGTCGTTCCGTCGCTGCGTGAAACACCCCGGCTTCCGCCATCTCGCTTGTCGCCTGCTCGTAGCGTCCGAGATAGTTGAAACTGATCTCCGCCTGCGGCTGCGCCGCGAGCTGGCGGCGCACTTCTTTATCAGCACTGAGATAACGCAGCACTCCATAACCGACGCCGCCATTCTTCACGCGCCGGACCTGCTCCTTGATACTCTTCAACCG
>DATHTI010000187.1:0-3843 GCA_035463335.1 Pyrinomonadaceae bacterium
GGCGATGCGACCGAGCTCTTCCATCGGCAATGGGAGCAAAAGCGCGTCGCCGAGCTCGACTTCGTCGCCGGCGAGCTCGCGCGCTTCGACTATAGAGAGTTCAGTGGCCGGGTTCTCGACTTCGTCAACGACGACCTTTGAGGCCGAGAGCTCGATGCCGGTTTCGGCGTTCCAGTCGACCTGAATATCTTCACCGGATCGAAACTGCTTTTTGGCGGCCGCACGCACGGCCTCCTTCATGGCTTCGATCACGAGGTCGCGGTCGATACCCTGTTCCTGGCAAAGCGCCTCGATATTTTGTGCTATCGATGAACTCATCTGTTGTGTCCGTCTAATCTGTCGCTAACTAATTCCCGGCGCGGCGCAGCTCCTCACTTACATCAACTTCCAGATTCGCCTTCGTAATCGTATCCAGAGGAACACGCACGTGGCCGCTGGTTCGATCTTCAAAAAGGACGTCGTCGCCCTCTACTCCCAGCAAACGACCCCTGAAATTGCGCTGGCCGTTAACCGGCTGGCGCGCCTTCATCTTCGCGTTGCTACCGGCGAAGCGTTCGAAATCGGCGCGCTTGTAAAGGCCGCGTTCAAGTCCCGGCGACGATACTTCCAACGTATAAGGCGCGTGGATGAAGTCTTCCACGTCCAGAACCGTGCCAAGGTGAAGGCTTACTTCGGAGCAATCCTCGTGGGTGACACCTTGCGGCTTATCAATGAATATACGAACAATCGGCTTGTTCTCGGGGCCGGCTACCTCGGCGTGCACCAGCTCAAGGCCATGATCGATTGCGACTTGTTCAGCTAGCTCCTGAACTCTTTCTGCAATCGACTCGTTTCCCATTGCCACCCTCTCAAAGGTTCTCGCTCCAAAAGAAAAAGTGGGCGCGAAACCCACCGGACGAGACCCCGTGCCTTCGAGCAAGCTGTGAATTATACGGAAACGGCCACAAGCAAGCAACCGCGTAGAGCCAGCCACAAAAGGCACAAAAAGCACAAAAATCAGAAAAGCCATTTTGTGCATTTTGTGCCTTTTGTGGCTATGAGTTTAGCTTCGCTTTTACGACCTCGCTGACGAGCTTGCCATCCGCGTTTTTGCCTGCCAAAGCGGCCTGGGCGGCCTTCATGACCTTGCCCATGTCCTTCATTGAGGTAGCGCCTGTATCCGCAATGGCGGCGCTCACTGCTTGCTCGATCTCTTCCTGCGACGCGGCTTGTGGCAGGTACGTCTCGATCACCTCGATCTCAGCCTTCTCTTTATCGACGAGCTCCTGGCGCCCGGCTTTCTCGTACTGCTCGATCGAATCGCGACGTTGTTTGACGAGCGAGCGCAGCAGCTTCTGCATGTCCTCATCGTCGAGCTCTGAACCCTTCTCGATCTGGCGGTTCATCATTGCCGCCTTGACCATGCGCAGCGTGGACGTACGACCGGCATCCTGCGCCTTCATCGCTGCCGTCAGATCCGAGACAATCTGTTTAGTCAGTGTCATCTGTGTTCTCCAACCGTGATTCTAAGGAACAAACTTTGGAACGTTCAAATCCCCGAGCAGGCGACGCTCCGACATCATCTCGAGAAGCTCCGACGCCATCAATCGGTGGCCCATGTGATTCGGATGGATCAGCTCACCGAAGAACCCGAGGTTGACACTGCCCGCCGCTTCCGTCAGCTCAAGGATCTCGAGATACGGCGTCTGGCTCTTCTGCATATCAGCTTTCAGCCACGCCCGATACTGCGTCATCAGTTGGGCCTCGGGCGGGTTCGTAAAACTGTCGCGATACGGCGCCCCAATCACGATAACCGCAGCACCATGCTCCTTAGCAACCCGAACAATCGCGTTGAAGTTGTCAACATACTCCTTCTGCGACACACGCGGCTCCGGCGTACGCGGCGCAACCGCCTTCACTTCCTTTCGCGATCTGAACCAGCGCGCTGCATGTGCAATGACCTGGCTGTGATCGATCAGCCAACGACCAGCCACCGGCGACCAGCGTGTGTCGATCACTTCACGATCAGGCGCATCACTCAAGCTCGCATCATTCCAGCCAAAACTCGCAATCACCATGTCCGGTTGCAGGTAATCGATGTCGCGCCGCAACCACGCCAAACCCTGATGACTCGTGTAACCCGGGACCGCCATCGGAAACACTTCAATCTTTCGACCCGGATTCGCGTTACGCAACTCCTTCTCGAGCAGCATCGGATACGGCTGCCAATCAGGGTTGTAATCCTTCGGCCGCTCGGGCCACACCGGCGGCACGCGATAACCAAACGTTACCGAATCACCGAGACAAACGATCCGGAACGTCCCAGCAGGCTTTCTACCAATCGGATAATCAGCACGAAAACTCTGCGCGTTTGTCGAAACGACAGTGAAATCCCAGTACACATGGTCCAAATTCGGCCTTAATCGCCATAGCAGCAACGGATCGCCCTCAAAGATCGTCGACTGCTGCGGGCTCGCCACCTGCATCTTCTGCTGTACTGTGTTCACGAACAGGTCGAGACTATCGACGCGCGTCATCGTGAGGCGCGTGATAACCTCGACTGAAACCAGGACCAGCAGGAAAACGACATAGATAACTCCGACGTACAGCAGTCGTCGCCGCAGCGGGATCTTATTTGATGTGGCCGTTTGATTTCGCAAGGTAGTCGCGCAAAAACCGACCTGTGTACGATTCAGGAATGTTCATGATCTCCTCGGGCGTCCCCACGCCGACAACGTAACCACCCGCGTCGCCGCCTTCCGCACCGAGGTCGATGACGTGATCGGCAGTCTTGATCACGTCGAGATTGTGTTCGATTACCAGCAGTGAGCCGCCCGCGTCAATCAACGCTCGAAAGGCGGAGAGCAGTTTGTTGATGTCGTCGAAGTGCAGACCAGTGGTTGGCTCGTCGAAGATGTAGAGCGTTTTTGCCCCCGTGCGTTTGAGCAGGTGGGCCGCGAGTTTGATGCGCTGTGCCTCACCGCCCGAGAGCGTCGTCGCCGATTGGCCCAGTCGCAAATAACCGAGACCGACGTCGTCCAGCACGCGCAAACGATTTGTGATCTTCGGCACTTCACGGAAGAACGTGATCGCCTCGCGCACGGTCATGCTGAGCACTTCGTGTACGTTCTTGCCGCGGTAACGAATGTCGAGAATCTGCTGCTTGAAGCGTGTGCCTTTACACTCTTCGCAGACAAGCTCGACGTCCGCTAGAAACTGCATCTCGACCGTAACCGTACCGTCGCCCTGGCAAACCTCGCAGCGCCCACCGGGAAGATTGAAAGAGAAGTGTGACGGATCGAAACCGCGTGCCTGTGCCTCGCGCGTCGAGGAGAAGACTTCGCGAATCGCGTCGTAGACTTTGATGTACGTGACAGGATTCGAGCGCGGCGTCCGACCGATGGGCGACTGATCGACGGAGATCAGCTTGTTGACGCGAGGGCTGCCTTCCAAGGTCCCACGGCCGGCCCGGTCGATGAGCTCCTCGACGAGGCTCGACTTGCCGGCCCCCGACACGCCGGTCACCACGGTCAGGGCGCCTGCCCGCAACTCGACGTCCACCAGGCGCAGGTTGTGGCGATCGGCGCCGCGAAGGACGAGCGATCCCCTCCCGGCCCGCCTGTTGGACGGCACGGCTCCTCTTCGTGCGCCGCCGAGGAACGCCGCCGTCCGGCTGCGCAGCTCCGCGACCCCGGTCTCGCCGGCAGCGGCCGCCCGCGCCTGGGCCAGGAGGTCGCCGACCCGCCCGGAGAACAGGAGTTCCCCGCCGCGCTGACCGGGCCCGGGCCCGATGTCCACCAGCCAGTCGGCGCCGCGAATCGTCTCCTCGTCGTGCTCGACCACCAGCACCGTGTTGCCCTGGTC
>DATHTI010000188.1:0-12598 GCA_035463335.1 Pyrinomonadaceae bacterium
CGAAGCAGTCGGATGCAAGCCCGCAATCTCGCGCAACGAGAGCGGCGCGTTTGCCATCACGACGCCCGTGCCCGCGAAGAGCAGCATTTCGAGATCGTTGAAGTTGTCGCCGATTGCCATGATCTCTTCACGCATGACGCCGAGCTCAGCGGCAGCGGCCGCAACGCCCGCGCCTTTCGATGCGGCGGAATTCACGATATCGAGCAACGTGAAGTCCTGTTCGAGATATTTCGTGCCGAGGACTTTCACCGTCGAGCCGAGCTCCGACTTCAGTATTTCTTCGAGCTGGTCCATCTCCGCACAGCCGCCGGAAAATGAGAGATGAACCGGATCGTGGTCCAGGTAGTCTTCGAGAGACGCGACCTGTTGCACTGCATTGCCGCCTTCTTTATCGCCATGAATGCGACTGGCCCACGTGATGTACCTGTGAGCAGCGGTGTTGCCGCCGCGAATGTGATCGTAAACGAGCACTCCGAGGCCGTCGTGATCGTCACTCAACAGCGCATCGGCGCCGGATGTGCGCCCGATCTGCAACGCCTCGAGCGCTGCGTCGACTGGCAACGGCAACACGGAAACTGTTTGGAGTGTGGCGGCATGTTTGGTCAACGCTCCGTTATGTGAGATCAGCGGAACGTCGAGTCCGAGTTCCAGCGCCACCGGACGCGAATCACGAAACCGCCGTCCCGTGACGAGCGCGACGTGCACACCCTCCTGGCGCGCGTGATCGATTGCAATTCGATTGCGCTCAGAAATGAGGCCGCGAGAATCGAGCAGAGTCCCGTCCAGATCCAGAGCGAGCAGACTTATCGGCATAAGGAAAAGACAAGGTACACAAAAGGCACAAAAAGCACAAAATGAGGTCAGAAAGCTTTTGTGCTTTTGGTGGCTAAAGTTCCTGTTTGGTGGTATCATGCGCCCCCCACTTAGCTACAACAGAATCTTTGGAGGAAAAAGGGATGCGAAGACTAGTAATGTCTATTGCAGTGATCGCTCTGGTGTCGACGTGTTCGATTGTTTTCGCTCAGGGCTTCAAGAAAATCAGTGAATTACTGACCGGCTATGAGGAAGTTCCATCAGTCTCCACCACCGGCAGTGGCACCTTCAACGCGCGTATCAGTAACGATGAATCGCGAATCGATTGGGAACTCAGTTATTCCGATCTTGAAGGAGCTGTGCAGCAAGCGCATATTCACTTTGGACAAAAGGGAGTAAATGGCGGCATCAGTGTGTTTCTCTGTACTAATCTCGGCAATGGTCCTGCGGGAACTCAGCCTTGTCCTGCGCCACCGGCAACGATTTCCGGCACGATCGTCGCTGCGGACGTCAGTCCCAACATCCCGGCTACAGCCGCCGCAAGGACCCAGGGAATTAACACCGGCGAAATTGACGAGTTGATCAATGCCATCCGTGCGGGCGCGACCTACGTCAATGTCCACAGCACGACTTGGCCGGGCGGCGAGATTCGTAGCCAGATCGATGGCAACAGCGGCCACAAGCACTGAAACACGTTAAAACTTCATTTGCTTGCTCCTAGTGCAAGAGGTTTGCTGCGTCTAAGCGCAAACCTCTTGCCCTTGCCTGCACCCCATCGCGGCACCTCAAAAACAGACCGCGTTACCTCGATTTCTCATTTCTAGCGCATACTAACCACTGTTTTCCCGAAATTTTACCCCCGTACCCGAGGAAGTCTATCCATGAATGTCAGTCATCTCGAATGCGGCCTCTGTGGCCTCGAACACGAGGCACGTCGGTTGCACAACCTTTGCACCGCCTGCGGTAAGCCGTTGCTGGTTCGCTACGATTTAGAGCGCGCCGGAATGTTTTTGAGAAGGGACTCGCTCGCGGCCAGACGCCCGGACATGTGGCGCTATCGCGAAGTGCTCCCGGTCGAAAACGACGACAACATCGTTTCGCTGGGCGAAGGTTGGACGCCCTTGTTGCGCGCGACGCGACTGGAGAGGCGCCTCGGATGTCACGAGCTTTACATCAAAGATGAATCGCAGAACCCAACGCAGAGTTTCAAAGCACGCGGAATGGGCGTCGCAATCTCGATGGCGAAGGAGCTGGGCGCCAAAAAACTGGCAGTTCCATCCGCCGGAAATGCTGCTGGCGCACTGGCGGCCTATGCTGCTCGCGCCGGACTCAAGTCGTTCATTTTCATGCCGCGCGACACACCGCGCGCAAACGTTGTTGAGTGTGAGCAAACAGGCGCTCACGTGACCTTGATGGATGGGCTGATTACCGATTGCGGTGCGGAGGTCGGCAGGCGAAAGGAAAAGGAAGGGTGGTTCGACGTTTCGACATTGAAAGAACCCTATCGCGTCGAAGGAAAGAAGACGCTTGGATACGAGCTCGCGGAACAAATGAATTGGCGATTGCCCGATGTAATTATCTACCCGACGGGCGGCGGTACCGGTTTGATCGGAATGTGGAAAGCCTTCGACGAGATGGAGCGCATGGGTTGGATCGGAAGTAAGCGGCCGCGAATGGTGACAGTGCAGGCCGAGGGTTGCGCGCCGATCGTGCGCGCGTTTGAGGAAGGGGCCAAGTTTGCGGACGAGTTTCCGAATGCGGCTACGACCGCGTCAGGTCTGCGGGTGCCGAAGGCGATTGGAGATTTTTTGATACTCGATGCGTTGCGTGTTTCGCGTGGGACTGCCATTGCGGTGAGTGATGAAGAGTTGATTGCGGCGACTCGTGAGATTGGGGCGGCAGAAGGAATCTTTTGCGCGCCGGAGGGTGCGGCCTGTCTGCCCGCGCTGAAGAAGTTGATTCAGTCGGGCGAGGTCGATAAGCGTGAGTGTGTGGTGCTCTTTAATACTGGGTCGGGTGTGAAGTATATGGAGTCTTTCAGTGCGGATCGTGCGGATTGAAAATACGGATCTTGTGGGAGGGAAGTAGTGTTGAGGTATTTGGGCGCGTTAGTGGTACTGGTGATGATGGCGGTTGGTGTGTTGGCACAACCATCAACGCCGTGGTTGACGGATGCGGAGCGGGCGAGGTTTGAGGAGTTGCGTCGCAGCGGGCTGGATGCGCTCTACAACATTGACTACGAGAAAGCGCAGCGCGACTTTAACGAGATCATTAAGCTCTTTCCAAATCATCCTGGCGGTTATCAATTACAGGCGGCGCGCGTCTGGATCAAGACGCTTTATGAGTCGCGACGTTTGCAGGTTTCGCTTTACAGCTCGGAATCGTTTTATTCGAACGGCGATGACAAAGTCGACCCGAAGATCGTGACGGAGTTTCGCAATCTGACTCGCGAAGCGAAACGTCTCGCCGAAGCAAAACTCAAAAAAGAACCCAAAAACATCGAGGCGCTCGATTTTCTCGCCAACACTGAAGGTCTGAAAGCGTCGTTCGAAGAAGCCGTCGAGCGGCTTCACTTCGCGGCGCTGCGCGACGGCAACGACGCTGTCAATCATCATCGCGAAGTGTTGAAGCTCGATCCGAAATACGTCGACGCGCAAATAACGATCGGTCTCTACGAGTATGTTGTTGGCTCGTTGCCGTTGCCGGTGAAAATACTCGCGGGCGCGACCGGCTATCGTGGTTCGAAGAAGCGTGGTCTCGCGTTGCTGGAACAAGTGGCGAAGGAAGGTCGCTGGTCGCAGGACGATGCGAAGTCAGTGCTGATCCTGCTTTACACGCGCGAAAAGCGTTTTGCTGATGTGCTCAAGCTGACGCGTGAGCTCAGTGCGAAATATCCGCGCAACTATCTCCTTCGCATTGAGACTGCGGATGCGTTGGTTTCGCTGGCTGGAGTGAAACGAAAAGAAAAGGATCTTGCAGGCGCAGTGCAGGCGGAGAAAGAAGCGTTCGCGACGTTTGATGAGCTGTTGCGCGATCGGAACGTGCGCGATTCCGCGGCGCGTGCGCTGGATCTCATCCATTTCAAATATGGAGAGGCGCTGTTGATGGCGGGTTATCACGATCGGGCGGCGAAGGAGTTTCTGGCTGCGACGAGGGTTGATCGTGCGGAGCCGGGGTTGATCACGATGGCGCATCTTTTGGCGGCGCGGTCGTACGATGCCGCGGGCAAGCGTGATGAAGCGCTCGCGCAATACAAGCAAGTGCTGGCGCGTCCGAATGTTTACGATGCGCATGATGAAGCGAAGCGCGGGTTGCGACAGGCGTATAAGGTGGAGCAGTCGAAGTTGGACGCCGCCAGTAACCACAGATAACACGGGTATCAAAAATGATTGCTCAAGCACGTCCGCGGCGTTTGTTGCTCGGTCTCGATGGAGTTCCTTACAAACTGATCGAGAAAGAGTGTGGTCGTGGATTATTCGACAGTTTCAAATCGCCTGCCCGACTTCTTTCTCCATTTCCGACGATGACGAACGTGGCGCTGTCGGCGATGCTCGGCGCGACTCCACCTGCTGGTTACGAGAGTCTTTACTTCGATCGCAAAGCGCGCGAGCTGCGTGGTGGAATCAGCAAGTACGTTGGTCGTCGCACGCCTGACAAAGTGCCGTCGTCGTACATGGACGACCTGGATTACCAGGAACCACTGCCGTTTGAGTTTTTGATCTACGTCGCGCCGGAAAAAGTTTGGCGTGCGGACATGCAACGGTTTCGCGACCGCTTCCGAGCGGCGCCGCAGAATCGCGACTACTTCGCGTTTCTTAAAGCAACGGACGGTTTGCTGCACGCCCAGGGACCTGCGCGCCTCGCGGTCGCTCTCGAATCGCTCGACAAGATACTCAAAGAGATCCGGAGTTACTGCGGCGATGAAACTGAGATCGTCATGTTCTCCGATCATGGAATGAATCTCGAAGACAATCGTCGCGTCCCGCTTGCCTCAACACTGCAACGCCGTGGCTTCAAGGTTGTGATTCCGGCGTTTGGTCTTTGCAGTTATGCGGCGCTTTATTGTGATGAAGATGTAATTCCTGAGGTGGCGCGCGTGAGTGTGGAGCTGGCGGGCGTTGATTTTGCTGTTTACAAGGACGCGGATGTGGTTGTTGTCGAAAGCGCACGTGGGCAAGCGCGCATTGAATACAACGCGACGACGGACAGTTATCGATATGTGATCGTCACTGGTGATCCGCTTCAGCTTGGTTCTTTCCCAAACACTTTCGCGACTGACGCCGTGTGGTTTGAGCGAACTGCCGGACATCGTTATCCAAATACGCTTGCAAATATTTACAAGTCGCTCTTTACTCCGCGCGTGAAGCACACCGCCGACGTCCTCCTCAGTATGGATGACGGTTATTACTATGGCTGGACAGCGTTTGGTCGGTTCGTGCGTCTACGCGCGACGCATGGCAACGCGCTTCAAGCCAGCTCCAACGCCTTTCTGATGAGTACTCACCGAGACTTTCCCGCCTTCGTTCGTGCCGACGATGCAAAGTCGTTGTTGCGTTAGGCACGACAACACGGATCCGTTAATCTGTGATCCATGTCAGCAGCATCGCCGGCGGTCGAGACGTTTCAACTGGTCAAACAATTTGGTGACTTTGTTGCTGTCGATCACATAAACCTGCGAGTGAATCGCAGCAGCTTCTTCGGCTTTCTCGGGCCGAATGGCGCCGGCAAATCAACCACAATCAAAATGCTCACCGGCCTGCTGGCGCCGACCAGCGGCACGTTGCGGGTCCTCGATCTCGACATCGCTGCGCAACCGATGGACGTAAAGCGGCGCATCGGTGTCGTGCCTGAAGACCTCAACCTGTTTGAGCGTTTGACGGGCGCGGAGATGTTGTCGTTCACCGGGCGCATGTACGGATTGCGCACCGAGGAAATCGCGCAGCGCTCGAAAGAGCTGCTCGAGTTGATGGACCTTCAGAACGAGCCACGAAAACTGATCATCGAATACTCGCACGGCATGAAGAAGAAGCTTTCGCTCGCGTGCGCGCTGATTCACCGGCCGGAGATACTGTTTCTGGATGAGCCGTTCGAAGGTGTGGACGCGATTGCTTCGCGCACGCTGAAAGATCTCCTGTCGCGATTAACGGCGAGAGGATTGACGGTATTTCTCACGTCGCACGTGCTCGAGATCGTAGAGCGTCTTTGCAGTGATATCGCGATCATAGCGCAGGGTAAGTTACTCGCGTCAGGGTCGTTAAATGAGCTGCGGAAGGGGATTCGGGTCGAAGGCGACGGCGAGGGACCGGTGTCGCTCGAGGAGTATTTCCTGCACGTCGTGGGGGGCACAAGAAGCTCGAATGAGGAAGAAGTTTTGCAATGGCTGACGTAAAAAACTAACCACAGATTGTACGGATAAAGAAAAGTCTTGGCCTGCGACCCTTCCCTCAGCTAGAATCAATCCCGTTGTAACCCTCACTGCCCAGAGCTTTCCTAAAACTCGTTCTCCCTACGAGGTTCCCAGTTTATGGATTCGAATGTCGGTCTCGCGATTCAGTGTGTTGGGGTACTCCTCATCACACTGCTTTCAATGTTCATGCGGTCCTCGATCAAGAGCAACGCGCTCAGGTATTGGACTGCTTCGTGGGCGAGCCTTTCGCTCTCGCTCATTAGCCTGTTTATTGCCTTCCGGCTCGCTTCGACGCAGACATTCTTTTACTCCTGCTACTTCCTCGGCGAGTATCTCTTCGGTTTGCTGTTCATCGCCGGCTGTCGCAGCCAGGTCACAGGCGAATCGCTAACCAGAAAACACCGCTACTTCCTGATACCCGCAATCGTTGTCGCTTTCGCACTGCCGTACGTCTCGCGCGACTTCAACGATCTGTTCATGATTCATTCCGCCATCCTCGCCGCGTTGTTCCTGATTTCATTATTCATTATCCGCAAGGGCGGAGAAAAAAGTCCGGGCATTACGTTGATCTCCGTGGCGCTGCTATTGATGACGATCGATTTTCTTCACTACGTACCGGCGTTTGGTGCGCGCAAAGGTTTCCTCGGAATCACAATGCCCGCGAGCTACTTTCGCTACACGTCGGTATTCGATCTGCTGTTTGAAATCTTGCTCGGCTTCGGAACGGTGATGGTGTTAATGGAAAGCGTGCGCCGCGAAGTGGAGCTCGCCAATCGGAAACTAACGAACGCGCGCGATCAGCTCGAGCTGCTGGTCCAGATGGATCCGCTAACCGAAGCGTTGAATCGTCATGCTTTTCACTCGTTGCTGCGACGGCCTGAGAGTGGGCACGACAATACCGCGACTTCAGGTAGCGTGGCAGTGCTCGACATCGACAACTTGAAACCAATCAACGACACGCTGGGCCATCCAGTGGGCGATAAAGCGATCCGTGCAGTCGCGCGGGCGATGCGTTCCCTCGTGCGTGCCGACGACATGCTGTTTCGTTGGGGCGGCGACGAGTTTCTGGTGTTAATGTTCAAGCTGCCACAGCCCGAGGCAAGCCGGCGCATCGAGAAACTGAACAAGATACTCGAGGAGAATTGCGAGCGCTGGATTGGCGTACCCGTGATCGTGACAGTTTCGTTCGGTGTCGCGGGGTTTACGTCGTTAACCGATCTGGGCCAGGCGATCGAACAAGCAGACAAAGCAATGTACGCGCAGCGCAATCTCGCTCGAAAGACCAAAACCGTTGCGGAGAAGAGTTTAGGTGAGGCGGTCTTCTGATAATAGAACAAGTCAGGAAGAGGGGCTTGCCCCCGCTCGTCGGATCCAAGTAACGGCGGGGGCAAGCCCCTCTTCCTGACTTGTTCTATTCTTACTGGCTTGTTTGTTCCTATGGCGCTTCAACGATCAATTCACGGCCGAAGGTGAAGTTTGGTTTTTTGCGGCCCTTCATGTACTTCGCTGCGGTCTGCGATAGCGACGTGATGAGTATCGGTAGCGCGATCGTCGCGTCGCAGGGCACGTAAGCGGTGTGTGCGCCGCGCGCGAGTTTCCCGTAGATCAATCCTTCGTCAAACGAAACCGCATTCGATCGACCACCGGGATGCGGAGCGTCAGTCGAGATCTGAATCGCGTACTTGTGCCCGTGATGATGTTCCTTCTGCAGGAACGACGAGAGCGCCGCCTGCTGAATAAAACTCTTCGTCGTCCCACCACCGAGATTGAGTATTCCGGAGACGCGCGCGTTGACCATCACATTCATCATGTCGAGCACATCCTGAATCGTGTCGAACAGAAAATTGTTCTTCTTCTCAAACCGCGCCCCGGCAATTCCGACAGCAAGCCCACTATCGGCAATCGCCGGACAGAAGATCGGCACCTTCGACTTATACGCCGACGTCAACACACCATCTTCCGACGCGATCT
Organism: Pyrinomonadaceae bacterium; assembly: GCA_035463335.1. GTDB lineage: Bacteria > Acidobacteriota > Blastocatellia > Pyrinomonadales > Pyrinomonadaceae > PSRF01. The sequence continues at coordinate 8,192 of DATHTI010000188.1, forward strand.
CAGCCAGCTCGCGACCCAGCAGATGTAAAAACTCACGCACTGAATACGCCCGCGTTTGATCGAGCTGATTAGTAAACCCGCCAATCCATTCCTTCGCTTCGCGATACTCCTCGTCACTTGCGAGCAGATCCCACATACGACTGATCTGCGCCGACTCGAGCTCGGCATCGGTCATGCTGGGGTGCGCCTGGAAGTGATAACGCCCGAGTGTTTCGTGTAGATCGTGGAACAGGCGCGAACCCGAGAGGACGAGGACATCAACGAAGCGGTTCTTGATCACGTACGCCAGCAAGCGACGCATGCCCGCGGGAATGAGGGCCCCTGAAGCAGCGACCATGATGGTCGTGTTGTCGCCAAGCATGTCGAGCCAGATGCGATGTGCTTCGGCAAGTTGGCGGCCTCCAAAGCCTGTTCCTTCCATCTTCTCGAGCAGTCCGGCCACAGAGCGGTCGCGGTCCACCTGGACTGGACGCGTGGGAGTGGTCAGGTACTTCGATGCCTTCGGTTTTCGTTGAGTAACCATGCAGGTTGTCGAACCTCTTGGATTGAACGTTCCGGTAGATCAAATTTCTTGTATTACATAATCAGTAATCAGTCCGTCGTCGTGAACGCGACTTCACACCGTTCACAGCGAGATAGGTATAAGCCTCGTAACGCGACTCGTAGAACTGGGCCAGCTCCGCGCCGTCGGCTTCGCTTAGCTCGCCCTCTTTAACGCGCCGGCTGATCAGGCGGCGAAAACCATCGTGCAAAAGACTACGCTCGTAGCGCGCACGCTCCGCCGCAGCGCCGACAGTCGTTCCCTTAATGACCTTCTTGATCAGGAATCCTTCTTCGTCGATGTGTATGTGTGCTTCGTGCGGCGCGCCAAAAAGGTTGTGATTGTTTCCCATCGCTTCCTGGTACGCGCCCACCAGCAGAAACGCCAGATAATAAGGCTCGTCCGGATTGAGATGGTGCAACTCGAGCACCTGTTTGACGTCGTGCAGGTCTACAAACTTGTCGACGATACCGTCTGAGTCGCACGTGATGTCGCAGAGCGTCGTGTACTCGGTCGGTGTTTTGTTGAGATGGTGGATAGGAACGATCGGAAACAGTTGATCGAGCGCCCAGTGATCGGGAACAGAGCGAAATACGGAGAAGTTCGTCAGGTACTTGGCGCAGAGCAGCCGGCGCAATTCGCCAAACTCTTCTGACACGTATTTCGCCTGTTGCGCGTACTTGTCAGCGCGCTCGCAAACGTCCCAGAACAGCACCTCGCCTTTCGCGCGATCTTCAAGTGAGATCAATCCGAGATTGAAGAGTGTGAACAACTCTTCGCGATGCTCCAGCGCGTCGTGATAGTACTCGCGATAGTTCTTCACAGTGATCGACTCGCGCAGATCGCCGAGCTCTATCACCACTTGCGGATCGTCTTCACCGATCTCGATCGGAGTGATGTCTTCGACGACGGTTTCGATCTCGTCGAGAACATTCGTCACGAGAATCGCGTGATAAGCAGCGAGGAAACGTCCCGATTCCTGGATGATCGTCGGATGCGGAACGTTCTCGTCGTCACACACTTGCTTGATCGTGTAGATGACGTCGTTAGCAAACTCCTGCGCCGTGTAGTTTGCGGAAGAGTCGAACGCGGTCTTCGATCCGTCGTAATCGACCGCCATACCGCCGCCTACGTCCAGCAGCTCAATCGGAATCTTCATCTGGAAGACCTTCGCGTAAACGCGCGCGGCTTCCTTCATCGCATTCTTGATGCGCTTAATATCCGTGAGCTGTGAGCCGATGTGGAAGTGGAGCAGCTTCAGCATGTCCACACGGTCTGCTTCTTCAAGACGCCGGATTACTTCCAGAAGCTCGGTCGTGGTTAGTCCAAACTTTGCGGCCTCACCGCCCGACTTCTCCCAGCGACCGGAGCCTTTCGAGTAGAGCTTTACGCGCATGCCGAGCATCGGCAGTGCGCCTTCGTGATGCTCGACGACGTTGAGCACGTGATCGAGTTCGTTGAGCTTCTCGATCACGATCACGACTTTCTTTCCAACTTTCGCGCCCGCGAAGGCGAGCTCGATAAACTCCTGGTCCTTAAAACCGTTGAGCACGAGCAGGCTGTCGCCTGGTTGCTCGAGCGCGAGCGCGGCGTAGAGCTCGGCTTTGGAGCCCGCTTCGAGTCCGAAGTCGTAGCGCGAGCCTTCGCGCAGGTACTCCTCGACGACGGCGCGTTGCTGGTTTACCTTCATGGGGTAAACACACATGTGCGCGCCCTGGTATTCGAACTCGCGAATAGAGCGGCTAAACGCGCGCTGAAGTTTTCTTACTTGAGCTGCGACCAATTGCGGGAAACGCAGCAGCACGGGTGTCGTAATGCCACGTTTAGCGAGGTCATCAATGATCTCTTTGAGGTCCGCGGATCGAGGATCTCCCTCAATGGGGCGGACGATAAGGTTTCCCTTCCGGTTTACATCAAAGTAGCCAGCGCCCCAGTTTTCGATTCCATAAGTTTCGAGCGTTTGCTCGATTGCCGTGGTCAATTGGCGGTCTCCTGCCTCAAAAATAAAACGTGAACGATATTAATCCCTTTAGCTGAAACACAGATGTACATTTTCCGAATCGAGTTGCGGAGTTTTTTTGTTTGGGTGGAACGCTTTAGCCGCGCAATGTAACAGAAAACGGCCATTGCGGTCTATATCTTTTTATGGCACAGATTACACAGAAATTTGCGTAATCTATGGCCAAAGGCTTGACATCACTCAACGCATAACTATAATGGCAGTTTTTTACGTGACGTCCTTCAATGCCGTACGACTGTTTTCCTAAAGTCGTTAAGCACGCCAAAATACTTCGCACCAATCACCGCGCAGGGGCGAAGAGCACCCCCAACACTCCCTTAATCTTTCTTCAGGAGAGAAAATGAACCCTAAGACTGTCTTGAAATATGCTGCCGACCAGGGCGCCAAATTCGTTTCTGTTCGTTTCACGGATTTGCCCGGCTCCTGGCAACACCTTACCTTCCCGATTGCCGAGCTCGGTGAAGACCAATTCGAAGACGGATTCGGCTTCGATGCGTCTTCCATTCGTGGCTGGGCTGCCATTCACGAGTCAGACATGTTGCTCGTCCCCGACGCGACCCGCTTCTGGATGGATCCGTTCGCGGAACAACCAACGCTCTGCTTGATCGGTAGTGCCGTCGATCCGATAACGAAAGAAGGATACGCCTTCGATCCGCGCTCGGTTGCACAGCGCGCCGAGAGTTATCTGAAATTTACCGGCCTCGCTGACACTGCTTACTTCGGTCCTGAAGCTGAGTTTTTCGTGTTTGACTCGGTCAAGTTTCACAACGAACCGCACTCAGCCGGTTTCTCGCTCGATTCAGACGAAGCACACTGGAACAGCGGTCGCGATGCGAACGAATTTGCCGGATCGAATCTGGGCTACCGCATTCGCCCGAAGGAAGGCTACGTGCCCTGCGCGCCGACCGATTCGCTGACGGATTTGCGATCCGAAATCTCGCTCACGTTGGGCAAGTGTGGCGTGACTGTCGAGTGTCATCACCACGAAGTCGCAACCGCCGGGCAATGTGAGATCGATTTTCGCTATTCGACGATGTTAGGCACGGCAGACAATCTTCAAATATTTAAATATGTAGTTCGCAATACTGCACACCAGTTTGGAAAGACAGCGACGTTTATGCCGAAGCCGCTGTATGGCGATAACGGTTCGGGAATGCACTGTCACCAGTCGTTGTGGAAGAATGAGAAACCGCTCTTCGCCGGTGATGGTTATGCAGGACTTTCTGACACGGCGCGCTTTTACATTGGTGGGTTGTTGAAGCACGCGGCGGCGATCGTGGCGTTTGCCGCGCCGACGACGAACAGCTACAAACGTCTGGTGCCGGGGTTTGAGGCTCCGGTGAATCTGGCGTACTCGGCGCGCAATCGTTCGGCGGCGATTCGTATTCCGATGTTCTCGACGAATCCGAAGTTGAAACGATTGGAGTTTCGTCCGCCCGATCCGTCGTGCAATGCGTATCTCGCGTTTTCGGCGATGTTGCTGGCGGGGCTTGATGGTGTTCAAAACCGGATCGATCCGGGTGATCCGTTGGAGAAGGACATCTACGATCTTTCGCCGGAAGAGTTGAAGGACGTGCCGACGCTGCCGGGCTCGCTCGACGATTCGCTCAAGGCGCTCGAAGCCGATCACGATTTCCTGTTAAAAGGTGACGTCTTCAGCCCGCAACTGATCGAGCGCTGGATCACCTACAAGCGCGATCGCGAGATCACGCCATTGCGCATGCGCCCGCACCCGCTGGAGTTCTCGCTGTATTACGACATCTGAAGATTTGATTCTTCGTAATCAACTGTAGGGGCGGCCCTCCGTGGCCGCCCCTAGCGTGGAAACACAACGTGGAAACCTGGG
>DATHTI010000189.1:0-4361 GCA_035463335.1 Pyrinomonadaceae bacterium
TTTTGCTGCTTCCTTGCGCCTACGCTCTATCTCTGCGTGCTTACCGCTTAGCAATACGTCCGGCACTTTCATTCCCCTGAACTCGGGTGGCCGCGTGTATTGCGGGTGGTCCAACAAACCTTCCGAGAAGGATTCAAACACTGCCGAAGTCTCGCTGCCCAGTGCGCCCGGTAACAGTCGAACAACCGCATCGATCACTACTGCCGCCGCTGGTTCTCCACCTGACAGCACGTAATCGCCGATCGAGATCTCGTCGGTGACTAACGCCTCCGCGACTCTTTCGTCGACTCCTTCGTAACGACCGCAAAGCAGGACGATGTGCGTCGTGTTTTGCGCGAGCTCCTGTGCCAGGGCCTGGGAAAAGACCTGACCTTGCGCGGACAACAACATCACGCGTGTCTTCGCGGGAATGTCTTCCCGTCGCGAAGCCCCGGTTAAAGCCTCGACGCCTGTGAAGATGGGCTCCGGTTTCAAAACCATTCCGTCGCCTCCGCCAAATGGGCGGTCGTCCACCACGTGATGCTTGTCGGTGGTCCACTGTCGCAGATCGTGCGCCGTGATATCCACCAGACCGGCGTTACGTGCGCGCCGCAAAATTCCACAATCGATCACCTCAGTAAAAAACTCGGGAAAGATTGTGATGATATCGAAGCGCAGCATCCTTCTTGAATCAAAGATCTACAAATCCAAAAGCCCTTCAGGCGGGTCGATGACGATTGTCTTTCCCGCGGCGTCGACTTCCACGACGATTGAATCCGCCAGCGGGATTAGTCGTTCTTTGCCGCTGTCGTCAGTGACAACGAGGATCTCGGCGCCACCTGTTTTCATCACGGAGCTGACTGTCCCGATACTCTCGGCGCCAACCTTGACCGTGCATCCTTCGAGCTCCCAGTCGTAGTAATGGTCCGCTGGAAGCGGAACCCGTTCGGACTCGGGAACAGCGAACTCAACTCCGACGAGCTCTTTGGCTGTTTCGACATCGTCGTAACCAGCCACTTTCAATACGACTCGATCATTCTGAAACCAGTAATCTTCGAGCCGTTTTGTCGTTCGTTCGCCACCTGGCGAAACGAGGATCAGTTCTTCAACGTCTTCAAACCGATCCGGAAAATCTGTCAAAAGCTCCGCGACGATTTCGCCCTTCAGGCCGCGGGGTTTAACCGCTCGCGCGATAATCACAAGCTCACTCGCGCCGGCGTTTTTCATCGATCATTCAACAATTTCCAGCAAGTAGCGCCGGTTCAACTTGGTGCCGCCGATGCGTGCCAGAGATCTTAGCGCGCGTATCGTTCGCCCTTGTTTACCGATGATCTTGCCGACATCGTTCGGCGCTACGCGCACCTCGATGAGCGTGGCTCCATTGCGCTGCTCGACTTCGCGAATGTCTACATTCTCGCTATCGTCGACCAGAGCCTTGACGATCATCTCGATGGCGTCTCGCATAGTTCAGAGTTCAAGCTTTAGCTGCTAACCGCGACAATTAGGCCTGCGCGTCAGTCGCGGCTTGTTCAGCGCGTGCGCTGGCTTTGATCAACCGGCTGACGGTGTCAGTAGGTTGCGCACCTTTCTCGATCCAGTAGTTAACTCGACTCAGGTTTAGTTTGATCTCGGCGGGATTTCGCGTTGGGTTGTAAGTGCCGAGGTTCTCGAGATAGGCGCCGTCGCGTTTTGATTGCTTCTCTTTCACAACCACGCGGTACGACGGGCTCTTCTTGGCTCCGGTGCGCATTAACTTAATCGCTAACAATTGCTTCCTCCTTCAGGGCCACTGGTTGCGGCTCACCTGCGTTTCTTCTTGCGTTTCTTTTTCAACTTCTTTCGTGACGGTCCCGCCGGCAACGACGGTAACGACGGCATTTCGCCTTCATCTCCGGCAAACCCGGCCATGTCAGGCATGCCCGTCATCTTTCTCAACATCTTGCTTTTGAGCCCGCCACCACCAAACAAGCCGGCACTCGAAAGCTGTCGCATCATCTGCCTCATCTCAACGTACTGCTTGATGAGTTGATTGACCTGGGCGACTGACGTTCCCGATCCACGCGCGATACGACGGCGCCGGTTGGCATTCAAAATTCGATGATCGTTGCGTTCTTCCCACGTCATCGAATCGATCATAGCTTCAGTGCGCTTGAGCTCCTGCTCCATCATCTGCGACTGCTCGTCGTTCAACTGTGGCATGCCGATGCCACCGAGCACCTGGTCGGGTAAGAGCTTCATTATCTTTGAGAAAGAACCGAGCTTCTTGACCTGACGCAACTGCGAGCGAAAATCGTCTAACGTAAACTCGTTTTTCTGAAGCTTCTTGAGCTGTTCCTCAGCTTCTTTCTGATCGATTTTCGTTTGCGCTTCTTCGATCAGCGACAAAACGTCGCCCATGCCGAGAATTCGCTGCGCCACTCGATCAGGATAAAAAGGCTCGAGCGCGTCGTAACGTTCCCCAACGCCGACAAATTTCACCGGCTGTCCCGTAACCTGCTTGATCGAGAGTGCGGCGCCGCCGCGAGCGTCACCGTCCATCTTTGTCAGGATGACTCCGGTGATTCCAATCCGCCGGTGAAACTCTTCAGCAGAACGAACCGCGTCCTGGCCCGTCATGGCATCGGCGACAAAGAGAATCTCGACCGGGCGCGTTTCCTGTTTGATATTGACGAGCTCTTCCATCAGCGCGTCGTCGATATGCAGGCGGCCCGCTGTGTCGATCAGGAGCGTGTCGAAGCCGGTTTGCTGCGCGTGTTTCTGTGCCTCACGAACCAGCGTTAAGGGATCGTTGCTTTGTGGATATTCAAAGATCTGCTGGCCCGTCGCTTTGGCGATGACCTTTAACTGCTCACGCGCCGCTGGGCGATAAACGTCTACTGAAAGCAGTAAAGGTTTTCGCTCCTGATTCGCAGCGAGCCAGCGTGCGATTTTTCCGGTCGAGGTGGTTTTTCCCGAGCCCTGAAGGCCCACCACCATCACCGTGTTTGGAATTTGTTTCGTAAAAACAAGCCGTGATGACTGGCCACCCAGCAGCTCAACCAGCTCGTCAAAAACAATCTTGACGACTTGCTCAGACGGTTTGAGCTCCTGCCAGACCTGCTGTCCTTCGGCTTTTTGCTGAACAGAACTAATAAAGTCTTTAGCGACTTTATAGTTGACGTCGGCTTCCAAAAGCGCCAGACGGATCTCTCTCAGCGCAGCGTCAACGTGCTCTTTCGTCAGCACGCCTTCGCCTCGCAAGTTCTTGAGCGTGCGCTTTAATTTGTCCGAGAGGGACTCAAACATATAACTCTAGGCGAAGTTCCGCGCTGCAGACGGAAACGGAAATGATAGCGGCCGACCTTTGGAGTGTCAAGGAGCGGATTGATTAACTTGCGGCGTAAACCTCTGTATTTTGACAAGTTACTTTAAGGCAGCGCTGATTGCCTGCCCAAACAAAGTGCAAAAATTAGTCGTTGAGTACGGAAGAAAACTGTACGTTAATGCTTTCATGTGTTAAATTCACCACGAATAACACGTTTGCGCGGCAAAACTTAAAACAGAACGAGTTTTGACGGTTATCCCTCCCAACCACGCATCATGAAAAGTCAGCCGGATTGATCTTTTATAGGTACTAAATGGATAAACGTGTGGGTCACGGACCTCTTGGCCGTGATCGAAACTCCCCTACAGAGCGAGGTGTGGTTGATCTCGCTGACGCCCGCGTGAGAATCCGCTCGCGCAAGCCTTCACATGAGGCGCTCACGCGCGAGCTGGATGAGATCCGCTCGCTGCTCGACCAGGGGCTCTCCACCGAAGCTAAAGACCGGCTTGCATTACTCATTTCCAACGCGCGGCACAATCCGTCAATACTCGCACTTGCGCGGTGTGCGCTGTCTACGGCGCTCGAGCAGCAGGGGCATTATCGCGATTCGCTGGCTGCAGTGGCGATGTATGAGGATCTTGATTCACGCGCCAAGCTCGACGATCAGACGGTCAGTTATCTGCGTGTGCAAATTGGTCTTGCGTACAACTACAACGGAGATCATCCCAAAGCGATCGCAATGCTTCAGTCGGCGTTGCGCGATCACGCGGAAACCGGCGCAATCAACTTGGGCCACATTTACGCGGCCCTGTCTCGCACTTACCGAACTATCAGTGAATATCCGATTGCACGTGATTTCGCACAACGCGCACTGGAGAGTTTTCGTCAGAATGGCGACTGGCGCGGTCTTGCTGAATCGTACTTCGGCGTCGGCGTAGCCGATATTCACGAAGGAAATTACGAGGCTGGACTCGAGAATCTCGAACAGGCACTAAAACTCATCGGCGATCATCCCGCGGCCTATATGCTCGGCCGGACCTACGCGAACATGGCCGGCGCCTGCTGGTTTCTGAAACGA
>DATHTI010000190.1:0-7931 GCA_035463335.1 Pyrinomonadaceae bacterium
CTGAAGGCGAGTGGGCGGTGGTGCAACAAGGCTTGAACGATCAAAACGGACTCGCCCGTCGTTATCACTGGCACTCCGCATCAGTGCGCGACTTCGTAGCCGACCCGCACACCGCGATCTTCGGTGAGAACCAGGGAACGATCATGAACCTCGTCGATGCGAAAGCCGATCGCGCACAAAATGCTCTCCTCGAGATCGCAAACGACCGTCCTGAAAAGACGCTGACCGCCGCGCGACACCTGCGCCTGCCCGCACACCACGACGTTCGTGAGAAGGACGTCGACCTGAAACGACTCGGCGCAGTACTCGCGGTCGCGTACGACAAAGGACTACACGACTTCACCGAGCTCCTGCTACTCGAAAAGCTCGGCCCACGCACGCTCCAGTCGCTCGCCCTCGTTGCGGAAGTCGTCCACGGTGCGCCCAGTCGCTTCAACGATCCGGCGCGGTTTGCCTTCGCACACGGCGGGAAAGACGGTCACCCGCATCCGGTGCCATTGAAGACCTACGACGAGTCTCTGCATTTCCTTCGCACCTCGCTCGACGCGGCGAAAGTAGGTCATACAGAAAAACTGGACGGTTTCAGACGTCTCGACCGCTTTGTCCGCATGGTTGAAAAACAGCAAGAACCGCACGTGGACCTTGACGCCCTCATTCGTCACGAAAATGCAATCTCGCCTTCTCTTAACGGAAGAACCGTATTTGACGACCGCAGACGCCGTGTGCCGGACCCGCGACAGGGGTCTTTGTTCTAATTTAGAGACAGTCTTCAATTTCGGCGTATCTTTTGCTAACCTTTTTGGCCCCCCACCAATTTGCCCCGACATGCAAGACATTGCTGGAATGTGCCGGTGTGCATTCCCATTGAGAGTTGAAGGAGCAAAAAAATATGAGCTTTAAGAAATTTTACCCGTTAACGGTGGGCTGTGTTCTGGCAATCTTGATGTCCGTAGCGCCCGCTGTTCTTGGGCAAGTAACCACAACAACCACGCAGCCGACGCAGGCCCAAAGTTTGACGTTGCGGTCAGTTCCGGCGGGATCAAAGATGAAGTTTAAAGGCGTCGTGATTAGCCGCGATGCCGACGTTTTTACGATTCGCGACCGCACTCGGCAAGACTATCAGGTCCTGATTACTGACAATACCAGCATTAAAACCCACGGTGGTTTCCTTCGTTCCGGCAAAAAGTACCCGGTTACAGATATTCTGCGAGGCTTGATTGTCGAGGTCGAGGGCCGTGGCGACGCGCAGGGCCAGCTCGTGGCCGACAAGATTCGCTTCAATGAGTCAGACATGCGCGCCGCGATCACGTCAGACACGCGCGTAAGTCCGGTCGAAGCTAACATGGAACGCGTGGCTGGTCAGATGGACGAGCTTTACGCCGTTGCCGCAGAAGCTCGTGCCGAAGTAAAGGCCGTTAACGAGCGCGTTTCAGCGCTTGACGACTACGACGTGCAGGAGAACGTCGCCGTCACTTTCCGTGTAAACAGCGCAGTCCTTTCGCCGGAAGCCAAGCAGAGGCTTGATGAGCTTGCCGCGAAAACCACTAGTGCGAAAGCGTTCATGATCGAAGTGGCGGGCCATACGGATTCAACGGGCAGCGATGCCAAGAATTTCAGGCTCAGTCGTGCACGTGCCGATGCGGTGGTGCAGTATCTCGCCGTTCAGCACAAGATTCCGCTACGCCGGTTTGTCACGCCAATGGGTTATGGCAAGACCGAAGCGGTAGCCGATAACACAACTCGTGAGGGCCGCGAGCAAAATCGACGCGTCGAAGTGAAGATGATTATCAACCGTGGTCTTAGTCAAACCACAACGGCCCCTGCCCGACCGTAAGTCGGACACGAGCGACATACAGCGTGGGAGGCACAAAGCACGTTTTATAAGTGTTTTGTGCCTTTTGTGCTTTTTTGTGTCCACTACACGCTTTAGGTGTCACAGACCCCGTTTCGTCTAAAAATTCGCCAATAAGACTCCGCTCTTTCGTGATTGGTAAGTATTTACTTACCCCTTTTCGTGGCCCCGCATTTGCTAAACAAAGCTGCATGACTAATTCTGAGGTCTTCCCAATTGTGCACGGTGGCTTAACAGCCACAACGAAACCTGAACCGGCGCCAAACTCCGATCTCGCCCTGGCTGTCGCGGCTGGAAAAGGCGACATGGGTGCGTTTGAAAAGCTTTACGAACGTCACAACAGGCGCGTGTACTCGCTGTGTTTGCGCATGACGCAGAACGCGGCTGAGGCCGAAGATCTTGCCCAGGAAGCGTTCATACAGTTGTTCCGCAAGATCGGCAGCTTCAGAGGAGATTCAGCGTTCACCACCTGGCTGCACCGGCTGACGGTCAACCAGTGTCTGATGCACTTCCGGAAACGGAGTGTGAAGCTGGAGCGAACGACGGAAGAAGGCGAGACTCCGGTACAGATTGTCAGCGGAACAGAAAATCCAAACGCGATGCCGGTAATGGACCGGATCGCCTTAGACAACGCATTAACACAACTGCCGCCGGGATACCGGACAGTGTTTGTACTGCACGATGTCGAAGGTCACGAGCACGAGGAGATCGCGAAGATGCTCGGCGTGGCGGTGGGTACATCGAAATCACAACTTCATAAAGCGCGCATGAAACTGCGCAAGATACTTAGAGCTCGCAACGAGCCCAGCAAGAACTAGCCACAAAAAGGCACAAAAAGCACAAAGTAGAAAGGCAGGAGAGCTGAATGAAGTTCTTCTGCTTTTCTTCTTTGTGCTTTTTGTGCCTTTTGTGGCTAAATCTGTGGATAAAAACGGAGAAAACAATGAGCGAACGCAGCGTCACCTTCTATCGCTGGGATGAGATGCCGAAGGAACCAGTCTCTGAAATGCTCGATCGGCGGCTGATAACCGGCGACCGGATGATGTTGGCCCATGTTTACATAAAAAAGGGCGCGATCGTCCCGCGACATTCACACGAGAACGAACAGATTACTTACATTCTCGAAGGCGGCCTGCGGTTCTGGATCGGCGAAGATGAGGCACAAGTCATCGACGTGATGGCGGGTGAAGTGTTACACATTCCCTCGCGCGTCCAACACAAGGCGGAAGCACTCGAAGATACGCTCGACGTCGACATCTTTAGTCCGCCACGACAGGATTGGCTCGACAAGACCGACGACTATCTCAGGCAGAAATAGATGGATCTCGGACTCAAAGACAAAGTTGCGCTCGTGGCTGCAAGCAGCCAGGGACTTGGTCGCGCGGTTGCTGAAGAACTCGCGGCTGAGGGCGCGTCGCTCGTGCTTTGCGCGCGCGACGCGCCAACTCTCGATCAAACAGCAGCCGCGATCGCAGAGCGTAACAATGCACGCGTGCTTGCTGTGCCTGCGGACGTTACCGTCACGGACGATATCAAGCGACTCGTTGACGCTGGTATCGAAAGATTTGGTCGCATTGACATTCTCGTGACGAACGCTGGTGGACCACCGGCCGGACGCTTCGAACAGTTAACTCGTGAGCAGTGGGAACAGGCGATACGACTGACGCTGCTAAGCGCAGTCGAGCTGGCGCGTCAGGTCTTACCCGGGATGAAAGAGAGACGCTGGGGACGAATTCTCAACATCACTTCAATTGCAGTAAAGCAACCGGTTGAGAACCTGCTCCTGTCGAATAGTCTGCGTGCAGGTCTAACCGGCTTTGCGCGCACGCTCGCAAACGAAGTCGCAGCGGACGGCATTACGGTCAACAACGTGCTGCCTGGTTACACGCGAACTGATCGTCTCGAGGAGCTGGCCCAGATGATGGCTGAGAAGCAGGGAATCACCCCGAGCGAGTTCAGAGGAAAATGGGAGCAGGAAATCCCGATGCGCCGTCTCGGCGAGCCGCGTGAGTTTGCGGCAGTTGTCGCATTCCTGGCCTCGGAGCGCGCGAGTTACATCACCGGAACGTCGATCCAGGTTGACGGCGGCTGGATCAAATCTCTACTCTGATCCGTATGAATCGTTTTGCAAAGTCCGTGTAATCTGTGGTTAAAAGGACTCGTCAATCATGATCAAATCAATACGTGGTAGCACCATCTGATAACTCGATAAAGACACCTTCGACCAGCTCATTGGGCCCTATAGGCGAAGGGGTGATCATCGACATTGGGACGGGAGACGGGCGCTTTGTGTACCAGTCTGCGCGCCGGAACCCGAACAAGTTCTACATCGGAATCGATCCCAATACTCGCCCGCTCGAAAAGATCTCCGAGAAGATTCACCGCAAGCCCGCAAAAGGCGGCGCTCCTAACGTTCTCTTCATCCAGTCGGCGGTAGAAGATTTACCTGCCGAGCTGGATGGAGTGGCGAACGAAGTGCACGTGCACTTTCCGTGGGGAAGCTTGTTGCGTGCTGTGGCCACGGGCGACATCGACGTGATGCGGAGCTTGCGGCGCATCTGTGCAGTTGATGCTTTGCTGGAGGTGGTGATCGGAATCGATCCGGATAGAGATAAAACCGAGATCGAGCGCCTCGGGATTAAGCCGGAGTTTATTGATGATGCGCTGGTTGAGAATTACAGAGCCGCGGGGTTCGAGATTGCCGAGCGGGGAGCACTCACATCCTCGCACTCAGTAGATACTTCATGGTCTAAAAGATTGCAGCGACCGGCTACTTTCATCGTCGCGCGTGCTGTTTGATCCACAGATTACACAGATTCTGTGTAATCTGTGGATAAGTAAACTTAAAAGCTCCTGTCGTCCGCCGAAGGCCCGAAGATCGCCGGCACCTTCTCGCCCATCAATCGCAAGTACACCGTCATCTGCCCGCGATGGTGCGACCAGTGACTGATCGTCTCCTGAATAATCTCGGAGCGTGGTCCTTCCCACACGACCTGTCCACGCGCGAGTAACTTCCACTTCGTAGCCAGATGCTCGTCAGTAGTCTTCTCAAGCGCGGTACGTGCTTCAGCGGCAGCTTCATCAAGCGCCTTCAATAAATCCACTCGTGTCTCTTTCTGTGGCTTTTTCGTGCCCTGGCCCTCGGCCGGCGCAACATCCAGATCGTCACGATCGACCTCCATTGTGATCCACGTCGGTATCGTCGCCACCATGTCTGCAAGGTAACCAAAGATCATCGACTTCTCGTGCGGCTTCCAATCGTACTTTCCTTCCGGCACTTGCTCGAGTGCCTTGCGTGAACGTTCGACTTCGCGATCCAACTGTTCCCGAAAAAACTCAGTAAGTTTCATTGTCTGATTTTGCCTCCTGCACAAATCTTAACCCACCCGTGTATTATGACGCGCGATGTTCCTGCAATCGAACTTCGCGCAGTCGTTTAATTCGCCATTTATTCGCATCATCGTCGCCATCATCGCCCTCGGATTGCTTTACATTCTCTGGCGCGAGGTGCGGAAAATTCCCGCCAAGCTAATGACGCTCATGGCGACGGCCTTCCTCGACATGGTCGGCGTCCTGATGATCTTTCCACTCCTCCCATTTTACGTTCAGGAATTCGGCGGCAACGGCATCAACATTCTCGGAATTAACTTCGGTGTCGGCATCATCGCGGGTTTCATAATCAGTTCGTTCACTGTCGCACAGTTGATCAGCGCTCCGATGTGGGGGCGCTTTTCAGATCGAGTGGGCCGCAGGCCCACACTCATCATTGCGTTGATCGCATCCGGCATTGCTTACCTGATCTTCGGCTTTGCTGACTCACTGCTTCTGCTCTTCATCTCGCGCATCGTGCAGGGCGCTGGTGGTGGCACGGTGGGCGTGATCCAGGCTTACGTGGCTGACTCGACCGCACCGCAGGACCGCACGCGCGCGCTCGGCTGGCTTTCGGCGACAACAAATCTCGGCGTGGCACTCGGTCCGGTGCTGGGCTCGTTTGCCATCACGCTTGGCAAACGCGACCTGATGCCTGGTCCAGCAACGTTGGAAATGGGCAACGCAGCGCCGGGCATCATCGCCGCGATATTGTGTTTTATCAACATCGCTTTCGCGGCCCGTTATCTCACGGAGTCGCGCGATGCGACTGAACACGCGCCCGTCGAAGGTGAGGTCAAACGAACGTCGCGCGAGGTTATCTGGCGCGTGATGTCGCACTCGAAAGAGACTTCGTCGCGCCTGATCTGGATTTACGCGATCGCGATGGGCGCGTACCAGGGCAGCTTCTCCGTACTCGCGCTCTTTCTCAACGCTCGCTTCCAGGTGACTGCACAAACGATCGGCTACTTCTTTATGTACGTCGGGTCGATCTCGGTATTTACGCGCGTGCTTTTGCTCGGACGCATGGTCGATTGGCTTGGGGAGACGAAGCTTTCGCGACTCGGACTCTCACTGCTCGCGCTAGGCGTAGTGGGAATGTCGCAATCGCACACGTTGTGGATGTTGGGAATAGCTGTAGCCTTGATTCCGCTGGGGACGGCGTTTACGTTTCCATGTGTAACGGCGCTGCTGTCACGCGTGATTAGTCCGAGAGAGCGTGGGCTTTACATGGGAATGCAGCAGACGTACGGCGGAGTCGCGCGTGCGATTGCGCCGCTTTTCTTTGGCTGGTCGTTTGATAAGTTAGGTGTGTCGTCGCCTTTCCTGATCGCTTCCGCGTTCATACTTGCGACGATCTTTCTCAGCCCTGAAGTCGAACACGTGTCGAAGAAGGCAGCCACAAAAGGCACAAAAAGCACAAAAATAGTTGCAGACCCGGAGTAATTACTTCTCAAGCACTCCAACTATTTTTGTGCCTCTTTGTGGCTACTCGTTTAGATTATCAAGGCCCGTAAACTTCCAACCTGTTTTCGTTTGCTCGAAGTGATAGACCACCACTGGATTTCCAGCCGCGTCAGGACATGCAACGGTGAAGTGTTTCGGATCCTCAGGATCCTTCTCGAGCTTCGCTTTGCTGAAACACGCGGCGGCGTCGGTCTGTTCGTTGAAGACCTGTCGATAGCGCCTCGAAAGCTGGGCCTTCGTCTTGACGCTCGGGATCCCGTATGACATTCCGAGTGGAAACCTCGAAAGCCGCGCGATTGTCTCGACATCACGCTTGCTGACAGCGGTCTTGAACGACTGCCAGAAAGTCTCCGCGGAATCCGCGACGGGGAGCAATAAAAGCAAAGAAAGAATCGTTATGGTTTTCATAGTGGTACAATCCGCGGCTAATACTAAAACGAAAGGTGCAATTTGGCGATGCTCAAAAGGTTCGTGATTGCTCTGGTCTGCCTGTCGGCTTTTGCTTTTTCCGGCTGCACAAAGAAGGATGGCCCAACGGCCACGGCAGATTCAAACGCGCCCGTGGAGGGAGTTGAGAAAGTTAAGCCTGCACCCGGAACCGGGAACGTGCAGGGGAAAGTGCTTTACAACAACGCTCCGGTTGAGAATATCGACGTGAGGTTGTGCGAGACGTTCAGTCGTTTCCTCAGCGGCTGTGGTGGGAAGATCTATACCGCCAAAACTGATAAAGACGGCGACTTTGTAATCACGAATGTTCCGCCGAAAGAGTATGAAGGGCTGACGGTCCGCGTCTTTGACACCGATTCATACGTGTTTGCGACGGCGGGCATCGCGGGAATCGCCTCGGCGAAATACAACGTCGTTGCTGACAAGACACTCTTCATCCAGCCGACGCATTTGTTCAAGGGCGACGTGCAAGTGATGAACCCGAAGGCTGGATCAACTGTGAGCGGCGAGAATCTCGAGTTGCAGTGGCAGGCTTACCCGGATGCGGCCTATTACAAGTTCTCGCTTTCTCCAGACGCGCATTTGGTCACACCGCCGTACACGAACGAGCGCGTGGATGGTGCGTCGTTCAAGGTGAACAAGCCGCTGGAGAAGGGGAGTTATCGATTCAAGGTTGAGGCGTTCAACAAGAGTGACAGGAAGCTGTCCGAGACGCCGGACGACATCAAGTTCACTATTAATTAGTTGTAGGGGCGGCCCTCCGTGGCCGCCCCAGCTCGGAAACACAATGTGGAAC
>DATHTI010000191.1:0-7563 GCA_035463335.1 Pyrinomonadaceae bacterium
TCAAATCCCAAAGCCCGCAGCAGTCCCGCAAACACGCCGTTGCATTCGTAACAAAAACCGCCACGCCGCGCGGTGACAATCTTAGTAAACAGTGCGTCTTCGTCGAGAACGATCGGCTCGCCGGCGTGAATACTCAAATTCTCAAAAGGCACACTCAGTAAGTGCGCCACCTGAAGCGCGCGCAGGATCCTCGCATTCACGTCGCGTGGTCCGATGTAATTGATCCGATCAAGATAAGCATCAACATTCATGACGATAATAAAGCAACAACTGGAACATAGAACAAGTCAGGAAGAGGGGCTTGCCCCGCTCGTCGAATCCAAGCAACAGCGGGGGCAAGCCCTTCTTCCTGACTTGTTCTATCCAGTCTTGCTCGATTCTATTGGAGATCGATCTTTTTGTTCTCGCCGAGGTCCGGTTCTTTTCCGGTCACGAGTGACGAGACGAAACTCAACCCATATCCGATCGTGCTCGACGGGCTGTCCCAGTACTCAGCTTTTTCGAGATTGACGCGCAGCAGCGCAATCTCCGGATCGTCCTTGCCCTCCGGGAACCAGATCTTGAACTCAGGTCTCCATAGCTCGTCGATCTTCGCTCGATCGCGTACGAGCTGTGCAGTCCCACTGACGGAGATGTAACGCTGATTGTCCGGATCGGCAAAGCTGACATTCACTTTCGGCAGCTTCGCAATCTCGCTCACTTTCAGTGACGACGCTTTAGTAAAAAACCAGATGTCACCATCCGGATCGATGTCACCATTTGACGACATCGGGCGGCTGTGCAAATCGCCACCTTCATCAACCGTCGTCAGCATGCAGAAGTCGATATCCTTAACCAGCTCTCGTAGTTTTTCCAGATCGTTTCCGCGTGTCTGTGTTGGTGCTGTCATAAGTCCCTCGCTCGATAAAATGTTCTTCTACACTCAGAATTTGGACGCAGAACTTCACAGATTCATGTCGGCACGATTGCCTGTATGTGCCTTTCTATTTTGTGCTTTTGTGCCTTTTGTGGCTAAAGCTCGATGCTTTGACAATCTAGGTATCGATCCGTATGATGCCTACCGTTTCTAGGTATCGATATCGAAGGAGATCAACGTGCCAAAGAACAAGGCCGATCTGCTACAGGGGACGCTCGACATGCTCATCCTCAAGTCGCTCTCGCTCGGAGAGTTGCACGGGTATGGAATCATCCAGCGCATTCGCCAGCTTTCCGACGAAATGTTGAATGTGGAGCAGGGATCTTTGTATCCCGCGCTCTATCGCATCGAGCAAAAAGGTTGGGTGTCGGCGCACTGGGACATACACGAAACCGGTCGCGAGGCAAAGTTTTACAAGCTCACACGCGCGGGACGAAAGCAACTCGAGTCCCAGGAAGCAAGCTGGGATCGACTCTGTCTTGCGATCGCAAAGGTGCGACAGGCCACATAAAAAACCGGCCATAAAAAAGTACAAAAGGCACAAAAGAAATTCCCAGGAGAAGTTTTTGAAATGAAGTGGTTCAACATTCTTCGCGATCGGATCATGGCTTTGCGGCAGCGCGACGACGTTATCAGCGACATCGATCGGGAAATGCGCCTGCATCTCGAGATGCAGGTGGATGCGAACATCAGGGCCGGAATGTCACCAGTAGAGGCACGTGAAAAAGCAATGCGCAGTTTTGGAAATCTCAACCGGGCCGTCGATGCGGCTTACGACGTCAAAGGCGGCGGCCTCTTCGAGACCCTCGCACAGGACATTCGCTACGGCGTGCGCATGCTCGCCAAACACAAAGCGTTCACTTCAATCGCAATCATCACGCTTGCACTCGGCATCGGCGCGAACACCGCGATCTTCTCCGTCGTCAACGAGCTTTTGCTGCGCCCGCTTCCGTATCGTGATGCGGAAAATATCGCGACGGTGTGGGAAGTCACACCCGAGGGCAGGCACCAGAACACCACTTCGCGTGCAAACTTTCGCGCCTGGCGTGAACAGAACAGCAGCTTCCAATATATCGCCGCCTTTACGGACCAACGGTTGAACCTGACCGGTACGGGGGAACCGGAAGAGTTGTCGGTCCAGTTTGCCACTCCTGATTTCTTTAGAATCCTCGGCGTCGATCCGATTCATGGTCGAACGTTTCTGCCCGAAGATGACGAAGGCCAGGCTCAAGTTGCAGTACTCAGCTATGGATTGTGGCAACGCCGGTTCGGCGGTCAAGCGAGTGTGGTGGGCCAGCCGATCACGTTGAGCGGCGAAAAATACACCGTCATCGGTGTCATGCCGCCGAATTTTCAGTTTCATATCAAACATCGCTCTGGTACAGGTCGGCCCGCCGAGCTATGGACCATCCTTCCCATGGCAATTGGACCAGGCGCGAATGAGCGTGGCAGATTTCTCGGTGCCGTCGCGCGGCTGAAAGACGGCGTGAGCGTGGAACAAGCGACGGCCGAGTTACGCACGATTCATGCGCGACTTTCCGACGAGGTGCCGCAGTTCAATAAAAACTACACCGCCGAAGTTATTCCGCTGCGCGAACAATTCTTCGGCAACGTGCGTCGTCCACTCTGGTTGATGCTCGGCGCGGTTGGTTTTGTGTTGCTGATCGCGTGTGCGAACGTCGCCAACCTGCTCCTTTCGCTCGCCACGTCACGTGAGAAAGAGATCGCGGTGCGAGCAGCGCTCGGCGCTCGTCGCACGCGTATTGTCAGGCAGTTGCTGACAGAAAGTCTTTTGCTCGCGCTGCTCGGCAGCGTCCTCGGATTGGGCTTCGCATGGCTGGGAATCAAAGCACTCGTAGCCATCAGCCCGCGCGATCTTGTCAGCTTGCAAACGGTTGGTTTGAATCTCACGGTACTGGGCTGGACGCTCGGCGTGTCGCTGCTGACCGGAATCATTTTCGGACTTGCTCCAGCGCTGCACATCTCGCGTCTCAATCTCAACGACTCACTCAAAGACGGTGGTAAGTCAGAGTCGGGCCAGGCAAGCGGCAGCCGTCGTTTGCGCAACGCACTCGTCGTGTCTGAAATCGCGCTTGCCGTTGTACTGCTGGCCAGTGCTGGTTTGCTGATCAGGAGTTTTTTGCGGCTGCAACAGGTGGACCGCGGGTTCACTACTGACAACGTGCTCACGATGGTGATCCGGCTGCCGGAAGCGCGTTATCCACAGGATCCGCAACTGGTACAGTTCTTTTCGCAGGCACTCGAACGCGTGCGACAGTTGCCGGCTGTTCACTCCGCGGGCATGGTCAACTTCCTGCCGTTGTACGGCGGACTTGGTTCGAATACGGCCTTCAAGATCCTGGGCCAGCCGGAGCCACCACCGGGGCAGGCACCGGCTACGGACGTGCGCGTTGCAGACTCAGGCTACTTTGGCGCTCTCGGAATTCCGCTACTGCGCGGGCGCCACTTCTCCGACGCGGAACAAAGAGAAGCGAAGCATGTGATCCTGATCAACGAAGCACTCGCGCGCAAGCACTTCCCTAACCAGGATCCGATTGGACAACGTCTCGACGTAGCCATGTTTGAAAAACCGACGCCCGCCGAGATCATCGGCATCGTCGGCAATGTGAGATATGACAGTCTCGTCGATGAAGCGCCACCGGCTGTTTACTTCCCGCATCCGGATCTGGCTTATCCCTTCATGACGCTGGTCGTGCGCACTGATGGTGATCCAACCGCGATTTTTCCTGCTATTCAACGAGAGATCCGCGC
Source organism: Pyrinomonadaceae bacterium (assembly GCA_035463335.1). Lineage (GTDB taxonomy): Bacteria > Acidobacteriota > Blastocatellia > Pyrinomonadales > Pyrinomonadaceae > PSRF01. Next base: position 3,689 of record DATHTI010000191.1, read on the forward strand.
TTTGGATCCGAATCAACCTGTTTCTGACGTGCGCACGATGAACCAGGTGATGTCCGAATGGGTGGCGCGCTCGCGTTTCAACACCCTGCTGCTCGGACTCTTCGCAGGACTCGCGACACTGCTCTCAGCCGTCGGCATCTTCGGCGTGATGAACTATTCAGTGGCGTTGCGCACGCGCGAGCTCGGCTTGCGACTGGCAGTCGGCGCACAGCCGCGACAGGTGCTGCTGCTCGTCTTGAAACAGGGATTAAGTCTGACAATCGTCGGCGTGGTGCTTGGACTCGCGGCGGCGTTTGCTCTCACGCGACTTTTGTCGGGCTTGTTGTTTGGCGTCGCGGCAGTTGATGTGACGACATTTTCGAGTATCTCGTTGTTACTCGTGCTCGTGTCGCTGCTCGCGTGTTACTTGCCGGCGCGAAAGGCAATGCGCATCGATCCACTGAGCGCGCTCAGATACGAGTAGATAATCCGTCTTCTTCCGTGTAAATCTGTGTTACGCTTTGGCCCCGATGGCCACGCTGGAACACACCGGTGAGTGGGGTCGGACCGCAGGATCGAAGCTCGGCTGGTTGATCGCCGCGCGACTCGTCACTGCACTTCTCCTCAGTGTCGTCGGCACGCTTTGGACCGGACAAGCCTCGCAGTCGATCAATAAAAGCCTCGGACTGCTGACGATCGTCGCCTGCCTCACGATTGCCTACGCACTGATCTTTCGTCTTTCAAAAAACATTCTCATCCAGGCACGGTTTCAACTCGCCGTCGACGTTCTGCTCGTCACGTGGCTGGTTTGGAATTCCAACGTCATCCAGTCGCCTTACGTCGCGCTCTACATCGTCATCATCGCGGTTTCGAGCCTGTTTTTAGGACCACGTGAAGCGGTTATAACTTCCGTCGGGTGCGCGGTAGCGTTCACGGCGTGCGCGCTGCAAATCACCGGTCTCGCGGGCGAGAACGATCCGTCGCGACTTGTCGGCGGCTCCGTGTCGCAGACGATTCAGTGGGTCGGACTATTCGATGTCGCTTTTTTCGTCGTCGGCCTGCTCTCGGCGCGACTGGCAGAAAGACAGTCGCGCTCTGACGTGCGACTCGCCGCGGCCACGCAGTCGCTGGCCAACCTGCGCGCCTTGCACGAACGCATCGTTGCGTCGATTCGCTCCGGCGTGGTCACGACTGATTTGGAAGGACGCATCTTCACTTTCAACGTCGCCGCACAGGAGATCACGCGTTACCCGGAAGAGACGATTCGCGGGCAGGACGCCTCGATCCTTTTCAGCGATCTAAAGGATCATGTCACTCAAACGTTGAGTGCTTTGCAAAAAGGCGACAACAGCCCGCGCTTCGAAACTAGCTGCCTGACTTCCGAGGGTATGCGTCTTCGTCTGGGCTACAGCATCTCGCCGCTTTCGACAGAGGCTGGCGAGACGACCGGCATGGTGATCACGTTTCAGGATCTGACGCAGGTGCGCAGTCTGGAAGAGACGTCGCGGCGCCAGGATCGTCTGGCTGCGATTGGTCGCATGGCCGCGTCTATCGCTCACGAGATTCGTAATCCACTTGCTGCCATGCGTGGCTCGATTCAGATGTTGCATTCGGAAATGGACAGCGATCCGTCACATACAGAGCTGATGGAAATCATCCTGCGCGAGTCAGATCGCTTAAACCGCATCATCACGGATTTTCTGAGTTACGCGCGGCCGCGCTCGCTCATCCAGGCGCGTGTTGACGTAGGCGATTTGCTGCATCAGACGTTCGCACTGATGCGACACAGTCCGGAGATCGGGGCAAACCAGAGCATCGTCGAGGAGCTGCCGGACGACGCGCTCTACGCTGAAGCCGACGAAGGCCAGTTGAAACAGGTGTTTTGGAACCTCGCGCGCAATGCATTACAGGCGATGCCGCAGGGCGGAACGCTGCGAGCCACGCTCGAAAAGAATTCTCACGAGCGACTACGCATCACTTTCGCTGACTCAGGACGGGGCATGTCGCCCGAGCAAGTTGAACATCTCTTCGAGCCGTTCTCATCGACGACCGGCGGCACCGGTCTCGGGCTGTCAATTGTTTATCAAATCATTCGCGATCATGGTGGTACAATCAATGTCCGCAGTCGCGTGGGACAGGGAACCACGATTACCGTCGAGTTACCAACAGCCACCAACAATGGTAACGACGCTCCTGATCAGTCGAAATAATTATGGCCAATCTTTTGATCGTTGACGACGAACTCGGAATGCGTCAGTTCCTGACGCATTTATTCCAGCGCGAAGGACACGTCGTGCGCGTCGCGGAAAACGGACACGACGCCCTCACGCAGCTAAAACAGCAACCGCCCGATCTGATCATTTCCGACATCAGAATGCCCGACATGAGCGGCGTCGACCTGCTGCGCGAGGTGCGAGCGGTGCTTCCCGAAGTAGAAGTGGTCATGATGACGGCCTTCGCGAACGTCGATACCGCGCGTGAAGCGTTTCTACTCGGCGCTTACGACTTCGTTCAGAAGCCTTTCGACAATGATCTGCTCAAAGAAACTGTCGCGCGCGCGCTAAAGAAGATCTCGCTCATAAAAGAAAAAGAAGCGCTGCTCGAAGAGAACAAGGCGCTCATTCAGGGGCAACGCACACGCGGCAGCCTCGGCAACATCATCGGCCGCAGTGAGCGCATGCGGGCTCTTTACGACATGATCGAGACGGTCGCGCAGGTGCAGTCGACGGTGCTTGTTACAGGCGAATCCGGCACTGGAAAAGAGCTCGTGGCGCGCGCGATCCACGATCTGAGTCCGCGCGCTGAGAAGCCTTTCGTATCGGTAAACTGCGGAGCGTTTACTGAGACGCTCCTCGAATCAGAGTTGTTTGGTTACGTGAAGGGCTCGTTTACGGGCGCCAACGCGAATCGCAAGGGACTGTTTGAAGCGGCAAACAGCGGCACGATCTTTCTCGACGAGATCGGCGAAATGTCGCCGGCGATGCAGGTCAAACTATTGCGCGTTTTGCAGGAGCGCAAAGTCAGGCCGGTAGGCGCAACTGAAGAGACGATCGTCGATACGCGCGTGATTGCGGCCACGAATCGCGATCTCGCGAGTATGGTTTCGACAGGTACATTTCGCGAGGATCTTTACTACCGTATCTCGGTGATCCCGATCGAGCTGCCGCCCTTGCGCGAGCGCGCGGAAGACATCTCGGAGCTCGCCGATCACTTTGTGCAGAAGTTCTGTGCACCGGCGGGACGAACACTCACCGTCAGCGAGAATGCGATGCGACTGCTCGAGCGTTACTCGTGGCCCGGTAATGTGCGTGAGCTGGAACACACGATCGAGAGAGCGGTGGCGCTCGAGCGTACCAACTCGATCGAGCCGGAACGTTTGCCGGAGAAGATCACGAATTACAACCCGTATCGCGTGGCGGAAGCGATGGAGTTTCCAGAGGAAGGAATCAACCTCACCGCCCATTTGGACCAGCTCGAAAAGACTTACGTGCTCGAGGCGCTACGCCGCACCGCGGGCAATCAAACAAATGCCGCCGAGCTCTTGCGTCTCTCCGTACGCTCGCTGCGACACCTGCTCGACAAGCACGGCGCTCGTGGTCTAACGGCGCAGATGCGTGACGAGCGACGTGGTCCAGAATCCACTCCGCGCCGCCGGGCCACGGACCAGGGCCCACGCCGCCGCGCCGAAGACACAGGCGAGTTCGCGGCCGGCGCCGGAGAAAACTAGGCCACAAAAAGCACAAAAAGCACATAACAATAAAGCTCAGACTTCAAGCTTTAGCTTGCTCGCCGTGCAGCCCGAGACTGCAGCCTAAAGGTTGAACTGGCTTTGCACGACGAATCCTACAAAACCGTGATTCACCGTGCAAACGTCATTTCTGCACGATGAATCCTTA
>DATHTI010000192.1:0-5103 GCA_035463335.1 Pyrinomonadaceae bacterium
GTTCTGATGCCGAGCACGCCGGAGACCGAGACAACCGCGATGATCGAGAGCGTGATAACCATCTGCGTGATGGTGAACCCGCGCTGTTGCGTCGTTGTTCTGCTATTGGGTTTCATTTACGCGATTACCTCCGACGGGCCAATCCTGGGCCATGATTGGCAAGGGGTGTTCCGGTGTTAATTTCGTGGGAATTCGTGGGTTTGGAGAATGCTGAGAGGGGCCACGTGTTACTTTTAGTGACGGTCGTGAGAAGCCGGCTTCCTATAACACGGATGACAGGGATTGATTACGGATTATAATCCGTGGTCAATGGCCGATATCCTACTCGTCGAAGATAAAGACAGCCTCCGTCGCGTACTGCGATTGACACTCGAGAATGCCGGATACAGCGTCGCAGAGGCAATCGATGCACGCGCGGCCCTCAACGAAATCGCCACTTCGCGTCATCGTCTTGTACTTACTGACCTGCGCATGCCAAACGGCTCCGGTCTCGATGTGCTGCGGGCGGCTCGTGCTGCCGACGCAGACGTGCCGGTGATCGTCATGACGGCCTTCGGCTCGATCGACGAAGCCGTGCAGGCAATGAAAGACGGCGCCCACGACTTCCTCCAGAAACCCGTCGATTCGAATCACCTGCTGCTGCTCGTCGAGCGTGCGCTCGAACAGGCCAGGCTCAGAACTGAAAACGTGCTGCTGCGTGAAGAGTGGTCGCGCCGGTACGGCTTTCCGCGCATACTCGGCGAGTCGGACGCACTCAAGCGCGCCGTCGGCGAAACTCAACGCGTCGCGCAAACGGAAGCGACGGTCCTGCTGCTCGGCGAATCGGGCACCGGCAAGGAGCTCTTCGCACGCGCGGTCCATCATCTTTCGACGCGCCGCGACCAGCCTTTTGTGGCGATCAATTGTGCGGCGATTCCTGAGACGTTGATCGAGAATGAGCTCTTCGGTCACGAGCGTGGCGCTTTTACAGGCGCGAACGATCGGCGGCAGGGCAAGTTTGAGCTGGCGTCGGGCGGCACTGTTTTTCTCGACGAGATTGGTGAGCTGCCGCTTGCCGTTCAGGGAAAACTATTGCGGGCGATCGAGGAGAAGGTTGTCGATCGGATTGGTGGACGCGCGCCTGTGGCTGTGGATGTGCGTGTCGTCGCTGCGACGAACAAGGACTTGAAAGCGGCGGTCGATAACGGGCAGTTTCGTGGGGACTTGTTTTTCAGGCTCGCGGTGTTTCCGATTGAAGTGCCGCCGTTGCGCGAGCGCGGCGAGGATATCCTGCTACTCGCGCGGCACTTCGCGTCAGAGATTGGACGCGAGTTGCGTGGCCGCGAGGCGCAGTTAAGTCCCGAGGCAGTCGCGGCGCTACAGCAGCATCACTGGCCCGGGAACGTTCGTGAGCTCGAGAATGCGATTGAGCGTGCGTGCATCATCTCGGACACGCTCGTACTTCAGCCTGCCGACCTCGGGTTAATACCCTCAAGAGCGGATGAGACACCGGAAACACTCGATCTTTCCGGCACACTGTCCGACGTGGCCCACCGCGCCCTTCGCGTAGTCGAGCGCCGGAAGATCCTCGAGGCGCTCGCGGTGAACAACGGCAACAAGAGCAAAACCGCAGAAGATCTGGGCGTCAGCTACAAAACCCTCCTCAACAAGCTCAAAGACTACGGTATTTAGACAGGATCACAGAATTCACGAGATTCCTGTAAATCCTGTAATCCTGTCGACAATTGCCATAACCCTCATGGAACCCTCCGGCTATTAGCACTTTCCCCCTCCTAGTAACATCAAGGACAAGGAGTCCCCCTGAAAAAATGCCCCAGATTTTCCAACGCATGATGCTCGCCTCCGCGGCGTTCGTCATCATCGCCCTTGCGTCATCCACTGCCTGGGCCGACCCCATAACGATCACTACCGGTAATCCCGGCAATCAAAACACAGATAACGTCCTTTTCAATAACGGCAGTCTGGTCCATTCCGGAACGCTCGTGCAGGGCGATTTCAACGGCGCCGGTGCGGGTTTTATCGTCGATTTCACGTCCACTTCCGGCAACGGCAACCTCGGCGTCAGCGGCGGCCAGGCCGTCCTTATCGGCGGCACCGGCAACACACCGTTTTCAAACGTGACCGTTCAGCTCGAAAACGGCGCAACGTTTACCAAGCTTATTCTGAACATCGACGTTACCGCTGGTCTGCCACCGCCAACACAGGTCCAGTTCACAGTGAACTACACGCTGATGGGCGGTCAGGTCTTCAACCAGGTATTCACGGTCGACACGAACGGCGAGAATTTCTTCGGTATCGAAGCTTTAGAAGGCGCGGTTATCAACAGTGTTACGGTCCAGGGCTTGAACGGAACGACGTTTCAGGATATTAATCAGTGGCGACTCGGTGGATTTGCCCCCGCCACCAACAACGTCCCCGAACCAGCCAGCTTGTTCCTGCTCGGTAGCGGACTCGTCGGTTCCGCTGGTGCCCTTCGCCGCCGTCTCAAAAACCGGAAACAGGATTAACCAATTCCTTAACAGGAGACTACAAGTGATGTACAGCTCCCCCATCATTCTTCCCCTTGACTGGACGGGCCGGATTTACGTGCTCGAGGATGAAAAGGGTCAGGTTATAGGAACGGGCTCGCGCGAGGTTTGCGAGACCCTGATGTACATGATGCGCGCCGGCCTGGCTCCCGCGAGTGAAAACGCGCCGGCAAACACACGCAGCAATGTTCGCGCTGCAATAACGATCTAGGTGTTAAAAACAAGGCTCTCTGATTCTGGAACAGGCCCAGGCTTGTTCCAGAATCTTTTTTTAAAATTCTCTGGAGACTGTGGGCCATTGAATATATAGATTAGGTATCCTGGAAAAACGGACGGTTGGTGCAGCGGCGGGCAGGCGGGGCGGCCTAACGGCTGCTTTTTTTGTTTTGGATTGATCCGCGTCTATCCGCGTTCTCTTCCGCGTATATCTGCGTTCCCTGCTATCATCCCACTCGTGCAACCCGTACTCTCCGCCGAACAGATTCGCGAGATCGACCGTCTGACAGTTGAGAACTACCACACGCCTTCCCTGCTCCTGATGGAAGCCGCCAGCAGCGCCTGCATGGAGGCCATCCGCACACGTCTCAACAACGATCTCCTAAATCGCAAAGCTCTGATTCTCTGCGGAAAAGGCAACAACGGCGGGGACGGCGCGGCGCTCGCACGGTCCATGTCACACAACGGCATGCACTGTAGCGTCGTGCTCTTCGGCAAACTCGTGGAAACATCGGGCGATGCGCGCACGAATTTCGAGTCAGTCGCGCGCCTGGCGAGCTTCGAGGCCGGATCGCCCGAATCGCCGCCGCCACTGACATTTATCGAGTGTGAGAGCGTCGCGGCGTGGGAACAGATTGCGAAACCGCGTCGCGCCTACGACGTCATCGTAGACGCGCTCTTCGGAACCGGTCTCACGCGCCCGCTCGAAGGCGTGTTTCTCAAAGTCATCGAACACTTGACGATGCTCCGTGAAGCGCGTGAACGTGTCTCGGGTACGATCCCGCTTTTCTTCTCGATCGACATTCCTTCCGGACTCAATGCCGACAAAGCGACCCCGATCGGACCTGCGGTCGAGTCCGATCTCACGGTAACTTTCACCGCAGCTAAGACCGCGAATGTGCTCGCACCGGCATGCAAGTTTGGCGGTGAGTTGATCGTTGCCGGTATCGGTTCGCCACCGTCGTTGATCGAAGCCGCGAAACCGCGGGTTTTTGTGACCGAAGCTGAAGACGCACGCGCGTGGCTTGCCAGCACCCGCTACACGCTCGAGTCTTACAAAAACACGCACGGGCACGTTTTGATAGCCGCTGGCTCGCGCGGTTACGCGGGGGCAGCCGCGCTCTGTGGCAATGCCGCGATGAGATCCGGCGCCGGCCTCGTAACTGTTGCGACGCCGGCTTCCGCCCAGGTGTCCGTAACGAGCAGCACATTGCCGGAAGTGATCACGATGGCTTTAGCCGAAACCGATCGTGGCGCTATTAGCGACGAGGCGGCGAATCACTTTTTGAAACTCGCTGAAAAGGCGACCGTGGTTGCAGTTGGACCAGGGCTGACGTCTGACGACGAGCGCACGCGTCGCTTTGTTCGAACCGTTATCGAGCGACGCACTACGCCGTGCGTGCTCGACGCCGATGGTCTCAACTCGCTCGCGCCCTGGCCTGCCACACTCAAGGGCTCCGATCAGCACCCGCTAATATTGACTCCACATCCCGGCGAGATGCTGCGATTGCTGGGCGCTTCAGATAAATCCGCGCTCGAGGATCGTGTCGCAGCCGCGCGCGAGTTTGCGACGGCTCATCACGTGATTCTTGTGCTCAAAGGCTCGCGCCCGCTCGTTGCCACACCTGACAACCGCGTGTTCATCAACCCGACCGGCAACGCCGGACTCGGCACGGCAGGGGCGGGCGACACACTAACGGGCCTCATTTCCGGCTTCCTCGCCCAGGCTTACGGCACACTCCAGGAGCGCGCTGACGCAATCACTGCCACCGTAGCCGCACTTTACGTTGGCGGCCTCGCCGGCGACTTCGCCGCAAAGCAGCTCGGCATGCGCACCATGCTCGCATCCGACATTCGCGAGCATTTCAGCGACGCCATCCGCTTCCTCGACCCGCCTGGCGAGCAACCGTGATGTATAATCTGTGGCTTACAAATTCATAAGGAGAGACACTAGATGCCATATCCGGAAATCATGATCCGTCCGATGCGAGAGGATTTGACGCGGCTCGGAGTTGAGGAATTGCGAACGGCAGATGCCGTCGATGAGACGATTAAGAATAGCCAGGGCACGCTGATGGTCGTGGTGAATTCGATCTGTGGTTGTGCGGCGGGAAAGGCGCGGCCGGGTGTGGCCCTCGCGCTTCAGAACGAAGTGAAGCCGGATAAAATCGCGACCGTTTTCGCGGGTGCGGATATCGAGGCGACAGAAAGGGCGCGCAGCTACTTCACGGGTTATGGACCCTCGTCGCCGTCGATCGCGTTGCTGAAGGATGGGAAGCTCGTCTACATGCTGGAGAGATACCAGATTGAAGGCCGCGATGCCCAACAGATCGCAGGCGAACTCACGAAGGCATTTGAG
>DATHTI010000193.1:0-3777 GCA_035463335.1 Pyrinomonadaceae bacterium
GAGATGAGCGACGGCCCATTCGAGACTCTCCTCGACCGACGGCCGTTGCTCGCGAATGATCTCGGGCAGATTGCGTACAGCGGGTGAGTCGAAGTCGACGTAGAACGCGCTCGCGATGACGTTGAAGCCGGAAAACTCGCAGCTTCCGAGTCCGGCGACGAGTGGCGCTTCCGCGATACTGACCTGCTTGAAAGGCAGTGGTCCAAACAGCGATGTGAACACGCGGAGGGAGTTAGCCGCGACAGTCAACGCGCGTTTTCCGACACGCTCATGCTCCGCGAGATAGATCGATCGGACGTTAACGCCCTGAACTTCCGTGTGCTCGCTCTTCAGACCGCGTCCGGCGAGGATCGCGAAGTCGCGCAATGCGGAACCTATGAACGTTTGTCCGGTCTTCTCATTTCGCGGACCTGTTTCGGTGCCGGAAGTGAACACCTCAACGTTCTGGTTTGTCGAGACAGTTACTTCGTAATCTGCGACTTCGTTGAAAACAAAGTCTCCGACGGACGGCTCGAGTTTGCGTTTCCACTCGTCGCCGTCGTGCACCGCGAGCACAGGAAAAGCGGAGCCAAGAAGCATCACGCCGCGACAGCGAAAGTTGATATCGCGGGCGCGACGGACTTCGCGCTCGCTGCGCAGCGCGGCGCTGACTTGCTTCACGACGTGAGTCGTCAGGCTGGTTTCGTCGCGATCGATTTCCGGCACGGAGCCTTTGAACTTGATGACGACTTCGGCGGTGGCTTGAGGCGCGATCTGCTCGCGCAGATTGACGCGAAGCGTCGTGCCCTGATCGTCGAGCGACGAGAAGAGCAGCGAGTCGTCAGACCCGGCACGCACTTCAAGAATGTCGATGCGCGGCTCGTCTGCGTCGGGAGTAGTGCTGTTTGCGGAGACCGGCTGATCGCCTGTGCGCAGGTTTGGATAGAGGTGAAAGTAGATGATTGAGGTCGGCTTCTCGCCGCGATTGATCCAGCTAACTCGCTCAGTGCCGGTGTAAGTGAGACGATCGAAATCGATCTTCAGATCAATCTTGTATGAATGCCGATCCGCTTGCTGAGGCGTTTGCGCACTCATCTCCTGGTACGAAGCCGCGAGGCAAATACTCACGAAAACGCAGAGCACCAGAACCTCGCCCGGCGTTAAGTTTTTGTGCCTTCTATACATCGTTGTATAAGAACTTCGAAAGCGTAACTGTAGGGGTGGCCCTCCGTGGCCACCCCTACAGTTATTTGCGCACGCGCCCTTGCTTGACTGTAATCGACTGAATAATGTCACCGCGCACGATCTTGTCAACTACGTCCATGCCCGTTACCACTCGTCCGAAGACTGTGTAACCGCCGTCGAGGTGCGGCTGCGGCGAATGTGTAACAAACCATTGCGAGCCGCCCGTGTCCTTGCCTGACAGCGCCATCCCAACTGCCGCACGATCGTAAAGCACCTGATTGATCTCGCAGCGAATCTGGTAACCCGGCCCGCCGTTTCCATCACCTCTCGGATCGCCGTCCTGAATCACGAAATTGGGCACGACCCGGTGAATGGTGATATTTCGATAATAGTTTCGCTGGGCAAGCTGAACGAAGTTATCGACAGTAAGTGGGGCCGCTTCGGGGAGCAGGTCAATAGTAAACGAACCCTTGCTCGTAGTCACGACGGCACGCGTCGACTTGCCGGTGCGACCGAGCGCGCGCTTGTAATCAGCTTCGGTATTTCGCGTTTGAACGGTGCCGATCTGCGAGGAAAAATCGCCCGCGCCGTTGGTCTTTAATATAGCGGCGGCCCTGCGACGGATCAGTGGATCGCCGGATTTCAGAGCTTCTTTTATGAGACTGTTGGCGGCGGTGGATTTCTGTTTGCCGAGCGAGTCGAGGATCGAGAGCGCCGCATCGTTCAAGGTGTCGTTTGCCGTTTGCGGCCACGCGGCGACGAGTGCGTTTGTAATCTCTTCTGACGGTGGCAGGTCGCCGAGCAGATCGGCTGCGGTGCCGCGGATAACAACGTCGCTTTCTTTCAATTGTGCTGACGCAACGGATGCGAGGTCCTGAGGTTTGAAAGCAGCGAGCGCGCGCAGCACGTCGGGAATCGCGTATTCAGAATGGACTGCGACAAGTGTGTTGATGGTCAAGCCGGAGTTTCGATAATCGAGCATCGCGCGCAGCAGCAATTGTGCGAGTGTGGCGAGCTCGGCTTTGTTTGAAGTTGAATCAGGCAGTGCTGCAATCTCGCCCAGACCCGCGGCGATCCCTGCCGCCGCACGCCAGTTGAGCAAAATCGTCTCCTGCACCTTCTTTTTTGCCTCAGGGCCGGCACCGAATTCGAAGAGATAATTCGCCGGAGCGATACGTACAATCGCGAGATCGATTTCGGGCGCAGTGTGATTGAGCGACTGGTTGATCTTACGCAGCCACGTGATGGCTTTTTGATCATCTTTCTGGGCCAGCAGGCGTCCGAGTGTGGTTGCGATTTCGAGTATTTCGTTGAGCTCCGCTGATTCTGAAGTGAGTGGTTTCGTCGTCAGAAAATTGCCGCGTGTTAATAGCGGCTCGACAGCGCGCGGATCTTTCAACGAGGCGAGCGCGCGGATGGCGCTGACTCGTACGCGCGAGTCGTTGTCCTGGGCCATGCGTGTGACGAGCGCGTCATATGATTGCTTGTCTTCAGTTACGCCGAGCACGCGAGCGGCGTTGGCCCGCACGATTGGATCGAGATCTGACGCGACTAATTTTCTTAACTGATCGTTGCCGTCTTTCAGGCGCAAGCGGGCGAGTGCGTTTGCAGCGTCGGCGCGCACACGTGCATTCGAGTGCGTCAAAAACTTCGCGATCGCTGGACCGCCGTTGGTGGGTCGCGATCGCAAGGCGGCAGTAATTCCGAACAGGATCGTTGTTTGGTCCGTTGAATTGAGGCCTTCGAGGATCGCGGCGCCGAGCTCGCGTTGTCGTGGTTCCTGTTCGCGTGGCAATACGGCGGCAATCTTGCCCAGTGCTTCGACAGCGCGTGCGCGTACGTCAGCGGGAGTGCTCGTATTTTTCAAAAGTGCGATGAGGGCGTTTGCGGCAGTTTCTGACTCGATCTCACCGAGTGCGAACGCAGCCATGGCGCGCACGCTAACATCTGCGTCCTTCTCGAGTAGTGGCGTGAGCGCGCTAACTGCGTCTTCATTGCCGATGCGTCCGGCGGCGAGTGCGGCGCGCTTGCGGACTAACGGATTGCGATCGGAAAGCAGGTTTTGCAGAACGTCATCCCAACGTCGCTCGTCTTCGGCTTTTACGATTTGGAGGAGAGTCGGGGGAGGAATTGTGCGTCTTTGGGCGACGATTGAAGGGCAGAGAACGAACGAGATTAGCAGCGCATACAGAATCTTATTGGGCATGGTTGACGAATCATACATCTATCCACAGATTACACAGAAATCTGCGTAATCTGTGGATAAAGAAAGGGGTGGCCCGATGAGGACCACCCCGGTAAAACAAATCTTCAGTATCGATTAGCTCACGACGCTGGTCGCCGCTGGAATGTCAGCCGGCTTCGCGGCGTCTGCCGGAATCGACTTCATCCGCGACGTGTCGAGCGGTTCGTCCTTCTTGATGCTCTTCGCCTTGTCGGCCGCCTGGCTCATTTGCAGCATTTTGCAGCTACCTTCGAAGATCGCGCCCTGCTCGATAATCAGCGACGGCGTCTGAATGTTGCCGTGCACTTTCGCGGCGCGGCCCAGCTCCAGACGTTGCGTGGCAATGATGTCGCCGTTAATGGTTCCATGGATCACGGCCACGGCGACTT
>DATHTI010000194.1:0-3828 GCA_035463335.1 Pyrinomonadaceae bacterium
AAAAGTAACACGTGACCCCTCTCAGCCTTCTCCAAACCCACGAATTCCCACGAAATTAACACCGGAACACCACTTGCCAATCATGGCCCAGGATAGGCCCGTCGGAGGTAATCGCGTAAATGAAACCCAACAGCAGAACAACGAAGCAACAGCGCGGGTTCACCATCACGCAGATGGTTATCACGCTCTCGATCATCGCGGTCGTCTCGGTCTCCGGCGTGCTCGGCATCAGAACCGCGCGCGCGGAATTCCGGCTTCAGAACTCCGCCCGCCTCTTCGCGACTTACGTCGAGAAGGCGCGCGCCGATGCGATCCGCCGTCATGCCGCCACGGGCCAGGAATCATCTATTGAGACGTTTGGCCCAGGTACGACCACTTACGCGATCACCATGGACTTTGGCGCAGGTGTCGTCGAGACTCGAAACTTCGAGCTTGAATCCGGCTTGAATTTCGCCACCGCCGCTAAAAGAGTGACTTTCGACTGGCGCGGCAGAATTACAGAAGCGTGGGTGTTTCAGATACATAGTGAGTATCTCGAACGCAGTCTTCCGGTCGACGTCTCCGGCTCAGGCGACATCACCGTCGGCGAACAACATTTCCCGGACCAGCTTATTCCCCCGGTGGAAATAGCCGAGGTTACCGGCGACGTTGATTCGACTCCGACTCCAACTCCGACGCCCTCGCCAAGTGCAACTCCGCCGCTTAATGAGGACGGTGACCCCGAGGCTACGCCGACGCCCACACCGGAGCCGACGGCAACACCGACACCGACTCCGACACCAAACGGCAATGGCAACGGCAACGATGGAAACCCCGGAAACGGTAACGGCAACCCAAACGCATCACCGACGCCCACTCCATCCGTAACTCCGACTCCGACGCCTTCACCGACACCGTCTGCACAGTGCGTCTCATCCATCAGTCCGAGCACTATTTTCCTCAGCCAGAGCGATTCAAGCAGGCACACCGGATCTGCCGTGTTTACGATGGTGAATGCAACCGGAGTCCGGACCATCAGCGCGTCAATAGCCGGAAACGGAAACAGCCTGACTCTCGGAGTAGGACTGCAACGCATCGATGGCAGCGGCTCGAGCGTGATCAGCGTTACGACGAAGAACGGCGCGGGTAATCGCGGTGTATTCGTCGTCAACGTGGCGGCAGATCCGTCTTGTGGTGGAACGCAACAGCTCACAGTTTCAGTCAGCAACTGAGGTGGCGAATAACATGCATCGTCAAATTGCCAACCGCAGAACTGATTGCGCGCAGCGAGGCTTCACGCTTCTCGAAGCCGCGATCGCGCTCGTCGTACTAATGATCATCGGACTCGGAATCGCTTCGCTTTTCACGTACGCGATCCAGGCGAACAGCCGCGCCGACGATCGCGAGCTCGCGATGGCGCTCGCGCAGAAGCGAATGGAGTGGTTGCGGACCATACCATTTACTACTCAAACACGAACCGTGGCTTATTCATTTCCAGACGGCGGGCTTGCCCAAACGAACGTTCCCGTTAATGAGACAGTAACGAATGCAGGACGGCCGTTCGTGGTGACCACAATCATCACCGACCTGAGCGTAGTGCCGGGTGGAAATCCGGACGCGGGCGCGCCGACTTTGAAGCGCATACAGGTTTCGGTAACTCCGTTAGGAGCGGCAACTGCTTTCGAAACAGTCACCATTACCACTCAACGATCGACACAGGTCACCGGCATCTATTAGCGAGGACTTTATGAGCTCGTCCAACAAAAAGACCACGAGCGGAGGCTTCTCTCTGCTCGAACTTCTGATCGCGATGGTGATCACGATGGCGTTGATGACCGCCGCCACGACGCTGCTGGCGAATGCGCTGCGTGTGCGCAGTCGTGAGAACCAAAAGTCTGACGCCCTCGCCGACACCCAACGCGCGCTCAACATCATGTCGCGCGAGATCGCAAATTCGGGCTTCAACATGACGGGTAACGGCATCGTCGCCGCCGACTCCGGATTGAACGAGATTCGCGTGCGTTCGAACCTAAACCGTTACGACTACGACGTGGCGGTGACGGACGCGTCTCGTGAAAACGTTCAGGATGCAGGCGAAGACATCACTTACTTCATCAATGCAGCCGACAACACGATGTACCTCGCTCGACACGATAGGTTTGGAACCGGTAGCACGGTGCTCGCCAACCGCATCGACGGCATGAACATTCATTACTTCGATCAGAAGGTGACTTACGTCGCGCCGCCGGGCGGATCGGACATTACCGGCGTGTCGGCGGCTGAAGTGAATCCGGCAGATGCGAAATACATCGTCATCGCTATCTCCGTGACGCTGGACGCCGTCGGCACTCCGAACACGCCGGGTTATCAACCGCCTTATTCAGTTTTGCTCTGTTCAGACGTCACACTGCGCAATACAGGTCTTTGGGGTTACTAAATGAGATCACACAAACCACACTGCGAAAGGCGCGCCGGCGAACGTGGCGCGGCGCTGATCACGGCGGTCCTGCTTTCACTATTGTTGTTGGCTGCCGGTGGGGTCCTGATTCTCACTTCGACGATGACCGGCATCACCGCGCGTGACTCGACTGCCGAGATGCAGGCTTATTACGCAGCCGAAGCGGGCATTGCGAGGACGCTGGAAGTTTTACGTGGAAATGTGGAGTCCAGTCCGGCGGGCACACGCGCCTCGTTCCGAAATATCGTGTGTTCACCGAACCTGTGGACCACGATGTCCGGCGCCACCGTCAACGTTACTGCTGATGCCGGCACGCGTTTCCAGGTCACTTCGATCCTCGATCCTGATAACCAAAATAGCGCAGCGATGTGTGCGATTGTTCCGGCTACTAATTACAAGCCCGATCGTCTCCGGATTCGTGTAACCGGATTCGGACCGAGAGACAGCCGGAAGAACATGGAAATCGTGGTGAATCGTTACACGCTCGAGTATGACGTGACGGCGGCTGTTACTGGGAAAAATGAATCGGGAACACCGATCACTTTTAATCTTGGCGGTAGTAACGTGACGTCGACATCTGGTGTGGATGCTTCCGGTACCGGAACATCAGTCGCGGCATTTGGGTTCGATAATCAGGACTACAACAGGACCAACAACGTGATCGATGGCTGTAATCCGGACGGAAGTAACTGCAGCGGCAGTGCTGCGAATGTGACGCCCGGCGATCCGATGGTTCTTTCTGATAGCAACACTCCGTCGTTCATGCAGTCTGTCGCGAACGCGAGAATGTTTTTATATGGCAGTGAAGGAATGAAGCAGGCAGCGATCAACCAGGGACGGTATTTCAACAGCGGCGCGGCCGCTCTCGCGAGCACCGCGGGAATTGGCGCCAACAATCCGGACGGTGTCTTCACGTTTGTTGACGGCGATCTCAAGCTTGGGCCAGGCAATCCGACCGGGCAGGGAACGCTGATCGTCACCGGCAGGCTCACGCTCGACGGAAACTTCAACTTCAACGGCGTGATCATGGTGCTTGGTGCAGGGGAGGTGTACCGCAGCGGTGGCGGTCACGGAAACCTCTACGGCGCTTTATTCATCGGGAAGTTTCCCGCGAGTGGCCTGGACTCCGATAAGTTTGGCGCACCTGTATTCGATACGTCCGGCGGTGGCACCTCGAATATCCAGTACAGCACAGAGGCGATCGATAGAGCGAAATCGGTTGGCGGGCATGCGATCAAGGGCGTGCGCGAGTATTAAGTCTGTGTCTGGAACCAGGCGGGCTTTCATCCTTTAACTAAATCCGTACAACGAGAATCGTCCGTTGTGGTTGCGGTGCCGCACGCCGTGACTACAGTTGGACGGTAATGCGCCCCGACATCTTCGGATGCCGG
>DATHTI010000195.1:0-3741 GCA_035463335.1 Pyrinomonadaceae bacterium
CAACAACAAGTTAACCATCTCGAGCGCGTACTGTCGTGCAAACAGATCGAGACACACTTGCGGCACGCGACCTTGAAGTCCCTTTTCCCAGACGAGCGTGTCGAGTGCTTTCACGTGATCGGCAACCGGCGCGCGCGCCTGCGGTCGATGCGCGCGGAAGTTTTCTCCGAGACGGCAGAAGTCAGCGAGCGTCTCGTGTGATGGAATCGACTTCAACAACTTCTGCGCTTCGGTCCACGCGGCGAGCACGTCGGCCTGGTTCGTCATCGCCGCTTTCGTCGTGCGACGAATGCCGAGAAATTCAGACATTAAACGCTCGAGCTCTTCGAGCGCGGCGGCGTGATCTTCTTCAGTCGCATGCACGCGTGCGGTGGCGAGCGCGAGATCTTCGAGACCGAGTCCCTGGCCGCGCGCTTCGCGATACAGTTGAGCAAGTGCGCTCGCCAAACGACTACGGCCGACACCTAACGTCAGCCGCGAGATCTCGATGTGTCCGTTGCTGATGAACTCGGAAAGAACTTCCTCGACGATCAGCTCGAGCATCATCGCGGCGCGATGCTCGTCGAGTAAAAGGAACTGCGGATCGACGCGCGCTTCGATCGGAAACTCGCGCAGCAGTCGCGCGCAGAAGCCGTGAATCGTCGTGATCACCGCGCCGTCGAGTGTGCGCTTGTAGTTGAGCCAGCGGCGGCGCTCTTCCTCGTTAGCGATGCGCAGCATCTGGTTGAGCTCGCTGCGCAGGCGCTCGTGCATTTCATTAGCTGCCCGATTGGTGAAGGTGATCGCGACGATCTGATCGATCGAGAGACTGTGCTCGCGGAGGATGTGAACGTAGCGCTCGACGAGGACCGTCGTCTTGCCAGAGCCCGGCCCGGCCGTGACAGAGATGTGCTTATCAATCTCGTAGGCGGCTGCGGCTTGCTCTGGTAGAAGTATTTTAGCCACGGATTACACGGATTTTTTCTTGCGATCGATGCGATCGCGGTCGTAGCGACACACCGCGCCGTAATCGCAGAAGCGACATGTTTTTAATCGCTCTGATGGATCGACGATGAAGCGCCCGGCGCGGATGCCGTCGAGAAATTCCCAGATGCGCGCAACGACCTGCTCGCGAATCTTCTCCCAGTCTTCATCAGTGAACACCGAGTTTTTCGCACGCAGGTGCAGGTATTCCAACTGGCTCGCGCGATACAAACCTTTGTTGCGCCGATCCTGACCACCGCGAATCACGTAGTAACCACCACCGGCGATCGGCTGGTCCGGCAGGATCAATTTCTCGAGTGCTTCGAGATAGATTGGAAGCTGAAGACTGCGGCCCGAAACGATGTCGCTGCGACTGGAGCCAGTCGACAACTTGTAATCGTAAGCGATGAGCGTGTTGTCCTCGGCAACGTCAACACGATCGATCTGCCCGCTGATTTTGATCGTCTCTTCACCGACAAACGTTTTGCGCGTCAGCTCGAGCGGCTCTTCTTTCGAATCAGGATCTTTTGCCGCTGACTTCATGCCGCCAAACGCGACCTCGAAATACGACGGCAACACCTGCTGGCCCTCAGCCGCCGCCTGAACTTCCAGCTCGTACAACAGCACCTGGTCCAAAAGTATCTTGCGAATCTCTCGATCGATCTTCCAGATCTGCCGGTTGAGCGGCGGCACCACGCGCTCGTGCTCGTCAAACACCGCGTCGGCGATGTTTGCGAGCTCTTTCTGCAACTTCTTCCGATCGAGCCTGTGCAGCGGCTCGCGACGATGGCGCTCGAAGAAACGACGCAGAATGTCGTGCAGCAGCTTGCCGGCATCGATCGCCTGTAAATCGAGCGCCGCTTCGCCGCGCGGCTCGAGTCGCAACACTCGCTGCGCAAAGAAACGATAAGGACAGTTGCCGTAAACACTCAGTCCACTCGCGCTGTGAATAAAACCTGATCCGAATTTCAACTTGAGCAGGTGCAGCAGATCCGGATCTGTGATTTCGCCGTCGTACATTCCGAAGTTCGGTCCGGCTCGCTCGCGCTCGATATCGATGCGACGCAAGGCAGCGTCACTCAGGAAACCATCGTTACGTGCGAGCGTCAGCAGTCGCACGATGCGCGGCTGCGGCAACAGGCTTGCCTTGGTACCACGATGGCGGTGTCGTTCCTGCTGCCGCACGAGACCAACCTTCATCTCCCTCGTGGTTGACGCATCCTCGAGGTTCTTGCCGTCGTAATCGCGGCGGATGATCTCCGTTTCGAGCCGGCTCGGCGCAATCGCGCGTCGCAGCTCGTCGATGTAATAAGAAGCGACGGTCTCCGAATCGTCGCCCAAAATCAGCGGCCGCGTGAGATACAAACGCTCAGTGGCACGACACGCGACCTGGTAAAAGTAGTGCTCCTCCTTTAGGAGTGTGTTCGGTGAAATATCCTCAAGGGTTAACCCATACTCTCGTAATCGATCGCGCTCTTCGTGCGGGTAGATCCAGTCGCGCGACGCACTCAACGGAAACCCGCCTTCGATCAGTCCGGCGATGAAGACTGCACGAAAGCGCAGGCCGCGCACGTCGGTCGCTTCGAGCACGCGCAAACCGTTGCGATCGGGCGCGCCAAAGATCTGCGACTGCGCGGTGAGTGAGCGACGAACTTCCTGTAGGAACAGTGCGAGCCGCACGGTTCTCGGCCCGTTTGCAAGTAGCTCGATGCTTTTAATTGCTGCAACAAAGGCGCGTCGCAACCCTTCAAGCGCGTTGAAGTTGAGCATCACTTGCGGCAGTTGCTTCTCGTCAGGCGAATGCTTGGCGGGCTCGGCAATCTGATCGCGGAAGCCGAGACGATCGAGCAGTCGCATCAGCTCAGCGCGCAATTGTGCGGGCTTGCCTTCGCGTGGCACCGCGTGCAGCAGCTCGGAAAATCGTTGGACCACGAGCGCGGTCCATGCCAGCGCTGCTGGATGAACGTCGCGCGAAGGCCGTCGCTTCTTCTCGACGCCCTTGTCTTCGAGCTTCACGATCTCGGCGTTTTCGACGTTGTCTGCGATGTCAGTGTCGCGATCGTGCGCGCCGGGATCGATGTTGAGCAGCTCTTTCGTTGCGGCCGCGCCGGGCAGATCCGTGTACAACCTGTGCGCGCGCGCCAGCCATGCGCTCACGCTCAACTCGCTGCCGACGTACGCAAATGCATTCTCGAGCGAGTCAGCGTCCCAGAAGCCGATACGATAACGATTCTTTAGATTTGCATTACCATCGAGCAGGTTTAGATGTTGCTCATCGAAACGAGCAGACAGCACGCGCATCTCCGCGTCGCTCAGGCGAAAGTATTCCGACTTGATCAGATCCGCGATTTCAGCAATTCGCGTCGTCTGTGACTCTTCTGTCGATAAACCTTCAAGTAACGACAGCAGCTTCAATGCAGCACGATTAGCAGGAACGTCACCGGCATCGATGCGCAGCTCGAGATTGCAGGGCAGCGACTCCTCCAACATGACGCGCGTGATCGTTGGTCCATACGTAGCGCGTTGACGAACCACGAGCGCGATGTCGGCGAGATCGTAATTCTCCACCAGCACGAGACGTTTGACTTCGCGCGCGATCGTGCGGATCTCGGTGTCACGATCGCCGCATTCGAGATAACGAATCTCACGCACGAGTGCGTCAGGATCGTCTGAAACTTCATCCGACGAAGTCAGCGGGTTGAAGAGGTTCTCGCGCAGCTCGGCGAGGACGCCACCCGTGGCGACGTAATCACGAATGTGTACCTGGTCAAACTTCGC
>DATHTI010000196.1:0-3286 GCA_035463335.1 Pyrinomonadaceae bacterium
CGTCACTGCGAGAGGAGCAATACTGAGAGCGTCACCGTCACTGCTCTTCACGACTTTGAAACCTCGCGGCACCGTGCCGCCGATCTTTTCGATGTCGCTGGTCCATGCGGCAGAGATCTTGTTGTGCTGGTCATCATAGTAGCCCCGCAAGAAAAAGCTTCTTTGCGCCGCGGTCTTTCCGGCCAGCGATTTGAAGAGCGACTCGGCATTCAGAAGTCCGCGAACAAAAGCGCGTGGTCCATAAAGGCCGGGCAGCGCATCGAGTGGACGCGCGTCCGAATCGAGAATGTAGTGAATGCTGTTGCCGGTAAGCGTGCGCTCGAGCTTGCGTCCGTCGCCAAAGTCGATCGTAACCTTCGGCGCTGGTCGCACCGATTGCCAGTGCAGCACGAAGCGATCGTGCAAAACAGTCGATACGGCTTCATTAGGATAAAGCACGGTGCGGAAGAAGCGGCTGTTCGCACAGCTAAACTCCTCCGTCAATTTTCCTAAAAGACGCAACGAGAGAATCGGTTTGCCGAGTGCCTTCGAGGCTTTCTTTGCCTCGTTGAGATCTGTGTACCAGTAAAGCCCGGCGATGTAGCTGTTCCGTTGCTGCGCGACCGCGTCGAGCGCTGCGGAGATTCGTTGCCATTCTTCACTGGGCGCGGCTGAAGGGTTTGCAATGCGTGCGTTGATCTGTTCGGCGTACTGGACCATGAGTGCCTGCAAACCGGCCGGGCCGAGTGACCGCAACTCCTCGATTGCGGCTGATGATGCGGCGGCGTTTTCTGAAAGGGCCTTGCGTGCAAGGACTTCGGCAGGCTCGGTGGCAAAGGCGATTTGTGTGGAAATCAGGAGAAACAGGAGCAATGAAAGGAAGCGGAACGTCGAGTTCATCGGGAACCTCCAGGAAAGTTGAGGGTTTGAGGTTGCCCTGAGAACTTGGGTTGCCCTGGAATTTTAGCCGCGGATGAACGCAGATGAAGGCGGATTATTTTTTCATCAATTCAAGGACCGCGGAGGTCATGGCTTTGACGCCGGTCCGGAGCGTTGGCTCGGGGACGGGTGCGAAGAGGGCGGAATGAAGGCCGGGCAGGGCGACGCCCGATTCCCGGCTCGCCCTGACCTTTGCCGGGTCGGACGCGCCGAGCCAGAAGATCGTCGCCGGAATGTTTTGGTCCAGGCTGAAATATCCGAAGTCCTCGCTCGCCATCATCGGCGGCATCTCCACCACGTTCTCATTGCCAAGCGCCTGCTTGAACGCACCCACGAGTCGCTCAATCAACTTCGGATTGTTATAAGTCGAGCCCGTTCCTTCCGACACTTTTACGACCGGCGCGCGATCTTCCGGAATGCCCGCCGTCGTCGCCACACCTTTCACGATCCGCTCGATCGACGCCAAAATACGTTTCCGCACGTCTTCCTTGTAAGTGCGCACAGTCAGTTGCAGGTTCACTTCATCGGGAATGATGTTGTAACGCGTGCCACCGTGAATCGAGCCGACTGTAACCACTGCCGGATCGAGCGGTGAATTCTCACGACTCACAATCGTCTGCAAAGCCATCACAAACTGCGCTGCAACCATTATCGGATCCTTCGTCGTCTCGGGCGCTGAACCGTGCCCGCCGACGCCGCGGATCTTCACGTCAATCGACGTCGCACTCGCCATCGCATAACCCGGCGTGTAGCCCACCTTGCCTGCTTCCAATTCCGGCTTGTCGTGCAATGCGATCGCGTAATCAGGTTTCGGGAAATTGGTGTACAGATTGTCGCGCAACATCGCATTCGCGCCGTCGCCGGTTTCTTCGGCTGGTTGGCCCAGCATCACGAGCGTCCCACTCCAGCGACTCTTCAGCTCCGTCAACATCTTGGCAGTGCCGAGAAAGCTCGTCATGTGCATGTCGTGACCACAGGCATGCATCACGCCAACTTCCACGCCGGCATCGTTCTTCGTCTTCACCTTGCTCGAGTAAGGCAGTCCGGTTTTTTCTTCGACTGGTAAAGCGTCGAGCTCGGTTCTGACGAGAACTACGGGCCCTGGTCCATTCTTCATCACTGCCACGAGGCCGTAGCCTGTCCACTCTGTATTTTGAAACTTGCCGATGCGTTCGGTGACGTTGAAGCCAAGCTTACGCAGCTCGGCAGCGACGAATGCAGACGTCTTTTCCTCGCGATGCGATAACTCGGGAGCAGCGTGGAGATTGCGGTACGTCGTTAGCCACGACGCGATGTCGCGATCGATCATCGCATCGAGCGACAGTTGTTGCGCGTTAACGTTGAGCGCCAAGAGGGCCAGCGCCGCAGCCACGAGGAAAGGTTTCCGCATTGATGTTTGCTCCAAAAGGTCAGACTGTCGCAAGCAGCTTCTTGAGCTCGCTGATTCTCGCGAGGTGGTAGTCGTCGTGTTCCGCCTGGAAAAATAACATATCGACGAGTCGCATCGGCACATTTAGTCGCGGGTGAAGCGCAGAACGCGCGAAAATCTCGTCGTCAAAACTCTCGAGGCGGTTGACGATCTCGTGTCTCGCAGTGCGAAATGCTTTCAGGATCAACTCGACCGGTACGTCGTTGTGGCTGGCATCGTAAGTCTTGCGATTAGACATGTCCGCGGCGTGCAGCGCTGCATTTCCGGCGAGATACTCGTCGATTCGTTGCGAGACGAGGCTCTCCAGATCGAGCAGGTGGCCCGCGTTCTCCTGCATGGACCAGCGGCCATCCACTTGAGCTGTCAACGTTTCGGATGTGAGACCGGCGAGCAGATCATCGAGGCGCGCAGGGGTGCCGCGGATCCGCTCAATCATCTCCGGATAAATGCCTGCGGGGAAATCAAAATTGAAGCGGCGATCGGTCCATTTAATTCTCATGGACCGATTTTAACTTGGCTGCGTGAGGCTGAACCAGTTGCCGGAGTTGTCTTTGAAGACGGCCTCGATCCCGTAGGGTCGCTCCGCCGGCTCGGAGATAAATTGCACGCCTTTCGCCTTTAGCTCTTCGTAAGTTCCGCGGCAATCGTCGGTATTGAACACGCCCGCACCGAGCACGCCTTTCGACATAATCGCACGTAGCTGCTGCGAAGTCTGTTCATCCATCAGCATGCCTGGCTTCGGCTCCATCAGGATGATTTCGAAATCGGGTTGATCGTTTGTACACATCGTCAGCCAGCGGAAATCTTCACCGACCATGGCATCGGTGTGGACGCGAAAACCCAGTTTGTCGCGATAAAACTCGAGCGCTTCATTCTGGTTGTTTACGAAGATTGTGGCGTGAGACATTCGGCGGATCATTGATTATTCTCCTCAAACAA
>DATHTI010000197.1:0-2378 GCA_035463335.1 Pyrinomonadaceae bacterium
CCACATTGTGTTTCCACGCTGGGGCGGCCACGGAGGGCCGCCCCTACAGTTACTTGCTACGGTTCAAAATCGACATGGCGCCGACGGTGGTGACCCAGCCGAGCAGGATCAGGAGCGCGCTCGCTGTCATCCTCACGACCAACACCGAGAGCTCCAGCCACGGTCGTTCGATCAACGGGCCGATTTGCAGCAGCAAGTAAGGAATCACTGCGAAGAGCAGAAAGCCACACGCGTAAACAAACACTGATTGCGGCGCAAACGTTTTACTCACCACGCTCCGCAAGCTCTTCGATAGAGGTCTTAATTCGCTTTTGGTCGTTGCGATCCAGAGGTGGATCGTGAGCATCGGAGCAACCACCGCAATCAATAAGTAACGAAGTGTGGTGGCGAGCGTGACGTACGTCTGCACTTTGCTCAGACCATACACGGCCAGCAACGTAACAGCGATCACCGGCACACTAACTACAACCAGTCTCAGGCAGTCGAAAAGCAACTTCCTCATTCGACCGCCTGAAGTTGGTCCATCCGCGTAAGTAACGCTGACAGCCTGCAACACAAAGAACAGCGCGGGCGCGACAATCACGACAACAAAGGTCAAAACCAACTGGGAGATCGTTGCCTCACGTGAACTGGCAAACACGTAAACAGCAGTTAGCAGTCCGGCCCAGGCAAGCAGCAACATCAACAAAACTCGCCGGCTCTTAAACAACAACCGCACCGCTGTAAACATTGCGCTAAAGGATTTGATGTACATGCTTTTCTCCTAAGAACATTAACCACGGATTACACGGATTTATTGTCGATCGATGAACGAGAAGCGATGCGTCGCGGTATTTGCATTCCTCTCCGGCTGGTACATCAACTCGACACGAGCTGGCGCAACCACAAACTCACCCGGTATCTGCACCCGCATCGCATACTGGAGCGTCGCATCCCCATCAAATTGATCGAGGAAGAAAACCGTTCTCCGATCACGAAACTCACGCGAGCTGTACCAATCGCTCCAACCCGTCTGCGTCGAGTTGAGATTCAAATTCCCGACAGCCTCGAGCTGCTCGGCGCCTGACGGAATCGGATCCTCGATCATCATGTGACGTCCGCCTTTTCCGGTCACGTGTAGCTTCACGACGATCAAATCGCCTGACTTAACCTCGCCGGTCAGAGGCTCCGTGGCCCATCTCAAGCTGTAGCCCATCGTCTCAACCTTGAGCCGCAGGTACTCGCGCGTGATGTTCAAGTCGCCTGAGCCGCGCGCAGCTACATTCTCGTCGTTCGTGTAGTAGTCGATTGCAGTCGAGAAGTAGAGCGAGCCTTTGCCGCGCTTCACGACCCGGACGTGGTTAGTCTCGCCAACCGCCCCACCCTTTCGACTTACAACAAACGTCTGCATGCCATCACCATCACTGACGTGCTCGGCGACTACAGTCTCGCCATTGACGTAAACCTCGAGGTCGTACGAAGGATTCAACTCACGGCTCACCTTCACGTACTCAATCAGCCCGAAGATCGCGAACGCAGTGTCTTTGGTGGAATTCCAATACGAACCGTTCTTACGCTCAGACACGAGCCAGCGCGCAGCCTGCGGCAGCAGCCGGCTGTCAGGCCTGAGCCGCGTGAGCGCTTTCAACGAGAGTGCGGTTCCCTCAGTCTGGTCGTAATTAGTGAAATGGAAACGCGGCGTGCGCTTCGACTCCCAGTGCGCAGTCTCTCCATCAACTTTGGCCGAGTGCTCGATCTCGGCTGCGACCTCCTGCGCGCGCTGGTCCATATTCACGAGCGACAACGTCAAGGCGAGGAGGGCACGGCCATACGGCTCCAGCTTGTCGCGATCCGCAAACAGTTTCTCGACGTAACGGGAATCGACACCGCCACTCTCCGCCAATGCATAGACCATGAACACTCGCGTACCCATGTCCTCGTTGCTGTCCAGCGAGTCGAGCATGCCTTGCAGCCTCTCGCGGCCACGCGCGATGCGTCCTTCATCAATCTCATAACCCGCTTGTTTCGCGAGCGTCAGACCGTCGATCACGTACGCCGTCATAAACGGATCGCTCTTGTCGTCTTTCCACCAGCCCCAGCCACCATCTTCGTGTTGGAACGCGTAGAGACGATTTCGCCCGCGCTCAACTTTCTTCTTCAAATCGTTGGAATTGCGAATCGAGGTTGACTTGAACTCCTTCAGCGTCTGCGAAACGATCACGTTCGGCAGAAAACTCGACATCGTCTGCTCCGTGCAGCCGTACGGAAAGCTCGTGAGGTAATCGAGCGCGCTGAAGAGTGTTCCTGCAACTGACGGCGATGCCTCAATACGAAGCTTCCGCGAGTTCAGATCAGTGTTCGCCGGCAGGTTGATCGTGAACTCCTGCTGCGCATTCTCC
>DATHTI010000198.1:0-1897 GCA_035463335.1 Pyrinomonadaceae bacterium
CGGATTATTCGACTCTTCGCCTGGCCGCGCAGGCCGAGCAGGATGATGTTGTGTCGCGACAGGATCGCATTGATCAGTTGCGGGATCACGGTATCCTGGTAACCGACGATGCCGGGAAAGAGTTTCTCGCCGCTGCGCAGTTTGGTTATTAGATTGCGACGCAACTCGTCCTTGACCGCGTGGGTTTGATACCTGGCCGCCCTGAGTTCGTTAAGGGTTCTTGGGTAATCCATATTGGTGTGAGGGAGATTCTACCTGTAGCCACGAGGAAGCACAAAAAAGGGCCACAAAAAAGCACAAAACAGCCACAAAGAGGCACAGAAGAAAGTTCAGAGTTCCGGGTTCAGAGTTCGAGCTTTAGCTTGCTCCTTAAATTCTAAACGGCTAACCAGTTTTCGTTCTCTTCGTAGACAACTCCATCATCCCGGAGTTTTTCGAGGTGGGCGAGGATGGCGCGCTCGGCCATCGCGTGTGCTTTGGGTGAGACGTCGGTGTAGACGCGGGCGACGATCTCTTTCGGTGTAGCAGCGCCTGCGCGCACGGCCGCGAGGATGTTTTGTTCACGCTCCAGCCGGTGCGAGATGTATTCGTCGATCTTTTGATAGGGCGTGGCGACCGCGGGACCATGTCCACCAAGTAGCACCGTAAGATTTGGCAGCGAGCGCATGCGTTCCAGTGACTTCAAGTACTCACGCATGTTCCCTTGCGGCGGATCGATCAGCACCGATCCCACACCGACGATGTTGTCGCCCGTCATCAGCACACCACGGTCTTCATCATGAAAACAAAGATGCCCGAGCGCGTGGCCGGGCGTATGCAGCGCACGCAACCGGATCGCCGGCTCACCTTCCAGTGTGATCACGTCGTTGTCTTCAATCAGACGATCGATTTGCACATCACTTAGCGCCTCAGCAGTTTGTGCGTGTGCTGCAACCGGGACGTTGCCGCCGAGATGTTCCTTCAGCGCGTTCACACCACCGACATGATCCGGATGCAAATGCGTGATGACGATCTCGCGCACGCGGCGGCCTTCGCCGATCATCTCGTCGAGACATTCAGCCAGCGCTTGCTGTTCATCTTCGTACGGCGATCCGGGATCGAAGACAAGCATCTCTTTCGAATTGTGAACGATGTAGCAGCACGTGTGAGTCGCCGGCGGGCGTGTCGGCGTGCGCACGGGAAAACAAATGTAATTCGGACGAAAGGTGATGCGTCGTTCGGGTTGACCATGCGCTTCACGTATCGACAAGAATCGCTCAACAAGATCCGGAGCAATGCCGGCGCCGAGCGTTCGCAACGCGTGCAAAGTCGGCGGCACTGCGACGACTCGATCTTGCATCCACCGATCGTAAGCCTCGCGTGCCGGCAGCCACTCACCACTCGAGAGCTCGCCCGCGATCACGTTCGGTTCCTGCTTCGGCGGACATTTGGCAAGAAAGAACCACGTATCAAAACGTCGTGCGTTGAATGGCGGCGTCACCCAACGACCCACGTAAGTGAAGTCATCAGCATCGAGATACAGCTTGTAATGCTGCAACAGTGCCGGCCAGGTCATCCGTCCTGACTCAAGATCGTCAAGGAGGGAAACTCGTTGCCCTTTCGTGAGCGTCTCGCCACCGCGAGCGACAAGCACACCCAACTCTTCAAACAACTCGCGCGCAGCGCCACTGATCATCGCCGCCGTCTCGGGATTCGGTGCATTGCGTACGTCTACCTCAGCGTCGCCCGCGTCGATCTGTCCGCCCGGAAAAGCGTGAAAACCGGCCAAAAACGCCAGCTTATCGCTACGCTTGACCCAGAAAAGTTCCGGATTGTCAGGATTAGTATCGTGCCGCAGCAGGATGACAGCGGCCGCATCTTTGGGCGTGTTTGTTACGGGTCGTTCGGACATTATCTA
>DATHTI010000199.1:0-3475 GCA_035463335.1 Pyrinomonadaceae bacterium
TTTCGTCCCGAGGAATCAGTCGCGCTTCACCATCGAGCACTTATCGATCTGATCGAAACACTGAGCGACGAAGGCATTGCCGATCCAACTCGCGTGTTTCTGCTCGGCTTCTCGCAGTCGTGCGCGCTCAACTATCGTTTCGCTTTCACGCATCCCGAGCGACTACGCGGAGTTATTGGCATCTGCGGTGGTATTCCGGGCGACTGGGAAACGAGCTCAACCTATCGCAAGGCGGACATCGACGTGCTGCATCTCGCCGGCACGCGCGACGAGTTCTACACACCGGAACGCGTGCGGGATTACGAGCGCCAATTAAAAACACGGGCGCGCTCCGTCGCGTTCAAGAGTTATGACGCGGCGCACGAGATTGTTCCCGAGATGCGCCCCGATGTGGTCCAATGGCTGACGAAGCAATTGTAAGGGCGGCCCTCTGTGGCCGCCCCAGCCGGGAAACACAAGGTGGCAAACCTGGGGCGGCCACAGAGGGCCGCCCCTACAATAGATCTGATGAACACTGAAACTACTACGACCGTCACCGATCTCGAGCGTGATGTTGAGGCCCACAGTGCGGTCCTGAAAAAGGAGCTGGGCCTTTTCGATCTGGTGTTGACTCAGATCATGTTCGTGGTGGGAACGTTCTGGGTAGGTTGGGCCGCGAGATTAGGATACGAGCAAAATGTATTCTGGATCTTAGCCATCGTCACGTTCTATCTCCCGCTCGCCGCCGCCGTAATCTTTCTCATTCGACTGATGCCGCTCGAAGGCGGCCTTTATCAATGGACCAAGCTGGCCTTCAACGACTTTCTCGCTTTCATGGTCGGTTGGAACCTCTGGGTGTTTGCCATCACCATTCTCGCCAGTGCGGGTTTGCTGGTGACGACGAGTATCTCCTATTCCATTGGACCAGCGGCAACGTGGATAAAAAACAGCACCGGAATGATCACGCTGATCAGCTCGTTGCTTGTGATCGCCATGATGGTGGCGGCGATGCGTGGTCTCGCATTCGGCAAGTGGGTCCACAATGTTGGCGGGCTGGTGCACTTGATAACTTTCACCACTTTGATCGTGTTGCCGCTCATTGCGATCTCACGCGCAACCGGAGCAGATTACCGGCCCTTTGCGATTCAGTTTCCCACCTTCTCTGAGTACAACATCAACATCGCCAGTAAGCTCGCACTCGGTGCTCTGACGGGCTTCGAGTACGTCGCGATCCTAGCCGGTGAAACACGCGCGCCGGCACGAAACATCGGGCGCTCGGTTGTGATTGCAGCGCCGATCATCTGCCTGATGTTCATTCTCGGCACGAGCTCGGTAGTCGCATTTGTGGAGCGCGACAAGATCGATCTGATTGGACCAATCCCGCAGGTGATCTCGATCGGGTTTGGCTCGTTCGGCTGGGTAGGGATGATCGGCTCCATCGCAGTTCTCGGCATCACCGTCAGATCGATAGCCCTGATGAGTATTTATTTCGCCGGAAACACGCGCTTGCCGATGGTTGCCGGCTGGGATCGACTGTTGCCGGTGTGGTTTAGTCGCCTGCATCCGAAATACAAGACGCCGATCAACTCGATCCTGTTTGTCGGCGCGGTAGCGTTGGCCCTCGGTCTGCTTAGCCTGACGGGCGTGCACGCGCAGGAAGCATTTCAATTGCTGGACAACGCCGGTAGTGTTTTCTATGCGCTGACTTACCTGGTCCTGTTTGCAATACCGTTGTTTGGGACGAAGGCCCTCGGCGTCAGAGCGCCCTGGTGGCTCAAGATCGCGTGTGCGTCGGGCTTCCTTGTTACGCTGATCTTTATTCGTTTCGCGATTGTGCCGATTACCGAGGTGGGAAGTCTGCTTTTGTTTGCGCTCAAGATTATCGTTACAGTGTTGCTGGCGAATGCCGTCGGGATCGCAATTTATGTCCTCAGAAAGAAGTAACAAAACGCTCGCGGTTGTTAACTGTTCGCAGCTTGTAACGCTGGCTGGACCAGCACGTCCGCGTGTTGGTCCGGAGCTGCGCGAGCTCGGGATCATTGCGAACGGTGGAATGTTTGTGCGCGATGGAGTGATCGAGCGCGTTGCGAGCCGGGATGAAATCGAGACTTTGATCGAGCGCGATACCGAAGTCGTGGATGCACTCGGGCGTGTTGTGTTGCCAGGCTTTGTTGACGCGCACACGCATCCGGTATTTGGCGGCACGCGCGTCGATGAGTTTGAAGAGCGCAGCAAAGGTGCGACGTATGAAGAGATCGCGGCGCGTGGTGGTGGGATTCAGTCGACGGTAAATGCGACGCGGGCGACATATGAGGAGGTGTTAGCGTACAAGTGCTGGACGTACGCTGACTGGTTTCTGCGCTGCGGCACGACGACGATTGAAGCGAAGTCCGGTTACGGTTTATCGCTCGAGGACGAGCTCAAGATACTGCGCATCATCAACCGGCTAGGCAGCGAAACTTCTTTGCGTTACGTGCCGACGTTTCTCGGCGCGCATAGTATCCCTGCGGAGTATCGTTCAAGACGTGATGAGTACGTGGCGCTGATCATTGAAGAGATGCTGCCGGCAGTCAACGAGGAGAAGCTCGCGGAATTTTGCGACGTGTTCTGCGAGCAGAAAGTGTTCACGACAGACGAAGCGTGGAAGATTCTTTCGGCTGCGCGTTGTCATGGAATGAGTTTGCGAATACACGCGGATCAGTTGTCGCTTTCGGGTGGCGCACAACTCGCGGCAGAGCTCGGCACAGTGACCGCCGATCATCTCGAGCACACAGATGCGGCTGGTATTGCGGCGTTGAAAGAAGCCGGCGTGCAGCCGGTACTTTTGCCGGGATCAGTTTATGCGCTTGGATCGTCGCGTTATCCGGCGGCACGCGAGATGATCGAGGCGGGCCTCGCAGTCGTGCTTGCGACAGATTTCAACCCCGGCTCGTCTCCTACACCTTCAATTCCAATGATCCTCTCGCTTGCGTCCACGCACATGAAGATGACACCAGCCGAAGGGATCACTTCAGTGACGATCAATGCGGCTTATAGTTTGAATCGCGGTTCTGAGATTGGATCACTTGAGGAAGGCAAGATTGCAGACTTTGTGATCCATGATTGCAGTGACTATAGAGAGATCTGTTACTTCTTCGGGATAGAGCATCCGTCGAGTGTGTACGTCAGCGGACAATTAATTAGCTAAAATTACTGGTTGACGCTTGCGCTTTCGTGTCTTATGATCCGCGCAACACTGGAAAGGAGGTGATTCTAAAAAATATGAGTTCTTATCACAGTGAGGTGGCTGCGGCCTGACCTCTGAACCAGACTAAACCGTTAGGATTCTGGTTCCGAAGTCTCACTGCATAGTGCTCCTCCTTTTCGGAAGCTGCACACAGTAGCCATCAGGCCAATCCCAACAGTTCACCGAAGCCGTCCATGGCGTATCGTCATGGACGGCTTTTTAATTCAAACTGTAGGGGCGGCCCTCTGTGGCCGCCCCAGTCTTAACTCC